>DASQTE010000276.1:0-2558 GCA_035642035.1 Blastococcus sp. | reverse complement strand
CGCAGCTCCGTGAGGGCGGCGTTCTCCAGGGCGAGGGCGGCCTCGAAGCGCGGGGCGCCGAGCTCCTCGGCGGAGCGGCGGAGGACGCGGGCGCGGGGGTCCTCGGCGCGGTAGACCCGGTGGCCGAAGCCCATCAACCGCTCCTTGCGGTCGAGCAGGTCCTTCACGTACTTCTCGGCGTCGCCGGTCTTCTCGACCTCGTCGAGCA
Organism: Blastococcus sp.; assembly: GCA_035642035.1. Taxonomy (GTDB): domain Bacteria; phylum Actinomycetota; class Actinomycetes; order Mycobacteriales; family Geodermatophilaceae; genus Blastococcus_B. Next base: position 2,350 of record DASQTE010000276.1, on the reverse strand, counting down.
TGTGCAGCACGCGGGACGGGGCGCCGCCGTGCAGCGGGCCGGACATGGCGCCGATGGCACCGGACAGCGAGGCCGCGACGTCGGCGCCGGTGGAGGCGATGACGCGGGCGGTGAACGTGGAGGCGTTCATGCCGTGCTCGGCGGCCGACGTCCAGTAGGCGTCGACGGCGGCGATGTGGCGGGGGTCGGGCTCGCCGCGCCAGCGGGTCATGAAGCGCTCGACGATCGTGTTGCACTCGTCGATCCGCTTCTGCGGGACGGCGGGGATGCCGATGCCGCGGGCGGACTGCGCCACGTAGGACAGCGCCATGACGGCGGCCCGGGCGAGCTCCTCGCGGGCCTCCTCGGCGTCGATGTCCAGCAGTGGGCGGTACCCCCAGATCGGGGTCAGCATCGCCAGGGCGGCCTGGACGTCGACGCGGACGTCGCCGGTGTGCACGGGGATCGGGAAGGGCTCCGCCGGGGGCAGACCCGGGCCGAACTTCCCGTCGACCAGGAGGGCCCACACGTTGCCGAAGGTCACCTTGCCGACGAGGTCCTCGATGTCGACACCGCGATAGCGGAGAGCACCGCCGTCCTTGTCCGGTTCGGCGATCTCGGTCTCGAAGGCGATGACACCTTCCAGGCCGGGTACGAAGTCGTCGGCCATCTCGCATGCTCCTCTGCGCGCGGACCCTGCGCGCCGGGGACCTGGCACGCAGATTGCTTTCCGACCCTAGGCGGTGGGGACACGCCGGGTGCACGCGGGGCCGTTCCGCATCCGCGGGGGCCGTCTCGCGCGCCGACGTCGGCGGGCGGTGCCAGCATGGCGGCGTGCCCGACCTCTCCCGCATGCGCAACGACTACACCGCCGGCCGGCTGACCGAGGAGGAGCTCGCCCCCACGTGGGTCGAGCAGTTCGACCGCTGGTTCGGGGACGCGGTCGCCGCGGAGCTGCCCGAGCCCAATGCCGTCGTCGTCGCCACGGCCGACGCCGACGGGGCGCCCGACGCCCGCGTGGTGCTGATGAAGGGCTACGACGAGTACGGGTTCGTCTTCGGCACCAGCTACGCCTCGGCGAAGGGCGCGCAGCTGGCCGCCAACCCGCGCGCCGCGCTGGTCTTCCCGTGGCACGCGCTGCAGCGGCAGGTGCGGGTGAACGGGCGCGTCGAGCGGATCGGGAGCAGCGCGTCCGACGGGTTGTGGGACCCGCGGCCGCGCGGCGCGCAGCTGGCCGCGGTGGCCTCGGTCCAGTCGACCGTCGTCGACTCGCGGGAGGAGCTCGAGGAGCGGCTGCGGCTGCTGGACGGGCAGTCGGGGGAGGGGCCGGTGCCGCGGCCGGAGGTCTGGGGCGGCTACCGCGTGATCCCCGAGCGGGTGGAGTTCTGGCAGGGCGGCAAGGACCGGCTGCACGACCGGCTGCGCTTCGTGCGCGACGACGAGGAGGGCGGGGGCTGGATCGTCCAGCGCCTGGCCCCGTGAACCAGCTGGCAGCGAGCCGGTGACGCGGTGACAGCTCCCGTCGATCCGGTCGAGGGCGGCGGCCCGGTCGAGGAGCCGGTGCCGATGAAGGACCCCGCTGCCCCCCAGACCTCGCAAGCTCGGCCCGGGTCCCTGCAGCGGGGCCGTCCCAGCCGCGGCTGGGCGATCGACACCACCCCGTTGCGCGACCCGAACTACCGGCGGCTGTTCTGGGGCGTGGCCGCCACGATGCTCGGCCAGCAGATGACGCTGGTCGCGGTCCCGTTCCAGGTCTACGCGCTGACCGGGTCCTCGCTGCTGGTCGGCGTCACCTCGATCGTGGCCCTGGTGCCGCTGGTCGTCTTCGGCCTGCTGGGCGGGGCCATCGCCGACGCGATGGACCGCCGCCGGCTGATGCTCATCACCTCGGTCGGGGCCGCGGTGACCAGCGCCCTGCTCGCGCTGCAGGCGCTGCTGCCCGGAGGCGGCAACCTGGTCCTGCTGTGGATCCTGGCGGCCTGCGTGTCCGGCTTCGCCGCCGTCAACCAGCCCACCCGCAGCGCGGTCATCCCGGCGATCGTCGGCCCGGCCGCGGTGCCGGCGGCGAACGCGCTGGCGATGACGGTGCGGCAGGCGGGGGTGATCGTCGGACCGCTGCTGGCCGGCGTCCTCATCGGCCTCGGCGAGCTCTTCCTCGCCTACGCGATCGACGCGCTCGGATTCCTGGTCGCCGCGCTGCTGCTGCGCGGGCCGATCGAGGACGGGCTGTTCGACGGCTCGGGCGCGCTCTACTGGATCCTCGTCGTCGCCGTGCTCGCGTACGCCGCGAGCTACTTCGCGCGCGGATGGCTCGCAGGGCACCAGTGGTTCGGGCTCTACGGCGGGCTCGTGTTCCTGGAGGCGACTTCGC
>DASQTE010000275.1:0-6724 GCA_035642035.1 Blastococcus sp. | reverse complement strand
GACGCCGGCCGGCGTGACGGAGCTGGTCCGCGCCGGGCACGAGGTCCTCGTGGAGCGCGGCGCGGGCGAGGGGTCGTCGATCCCCGACGCGGACTTCACCGGGGCCGGTGCCCGCATCGTGGCCGAGGCCGATGACGTCTGGGCCGACGCCGACCTGCTGCTCAAGGTCAAGGAGCCGGTGGTCGAGGAGTACGGCCGGCTGCGCGCGCAGCAGACCCTCTTCACCTACCTGCACCTGGCGGCGTCCAAGGAGTGCACGGACGCGCTCGTCACCTCCGGCACGACCGCGATCGCCTACGAGACGGTGCAGACCGCCGACGGCGCGCTGCCGCTGCTCGCCCCCATGTCGGAGGTCGCCGGCCGGATGGCGCCCCAGGTGGGCGCCCACAGCCTCGAGCGGGCCCACGGCGGGCGCGGTGTGCTGCTCGGCGGGGTGTCCGGCGTGTACGCCGCCAAGGTCGTCGTCATCGGCGCGGGCGTGTCCGGCATGAACGCCGCCGCCATCGCGCTCGGCATGCAGGCCGAGGTGGTGGTGCTCGACCGCGACATCGACAAGCTGCGCGCCGCCGACCGGATCTACCAAGGCCACCTGCAGACCGTGGCGTCCAACGCCTACGAGGTGGAGCGCGCGGTGCTCGACGCCGACCTGGTCATCGGGGCGGTGCTGGTGGCGGGGGCCAAGGCGCCCGTGCTGGTGAGCAACGAGCTGGTGTCCCGGATGAAGTCGGGCTCGGTGCTCGTGGACATCGCCGTCGACCAGGGCGGCTGCTTCGAGGACACCCGGCCGACCACGCACGACGACCCCACGTTCCGGGTGCACGACTCGGTCTTCTACTGCGTCGCCAACATGCCGGGCGCCGTCCCCAACACCTCGACGCACGCCCTGACCAACGTGACGCTGCCGTACGTGATGGCGCTGGCCAACGAAGGCACCGCGGCGGCGGTCGGGAGCCACCCGGCCCTGGCCCACGGCGTCAACGTGGTCGACGGGCAGGTGGTGCTGCCGGAGGTCGCCGAGGCCCACGGGATGACCGCCGTGGCGCTCCAGGAGGTCCTGCGCTGACACTCGGAACGGATCGGGCCGCCGGTCACGCGCTGGAGCGCGTCGTGACCGGTTACCTGGACCACCTCACCGTCGAGCGGGGGCTGGCGGCCAACACGATCGCGTCCTACCGCCGCGACCTCCGGCGGTACACGCAGTACCTGGCCGCGGCGGGCGTGCGGGGGCTGGCGGAGGTCGCGGAGTCCGACGTCTCCGGGTTCCTCTCCGCCCTGCGGGAGGGGGACGACGACCACCCGCCGCTGTCGGCCACGTCGGCGGCCCGGGCCGTGGTCGCCGTCCGCGGGCTGCACCGCTTCGCGCTGCTCGACGGGCTGGTGCCCGACGACGTCGCCCACGAGGTGCGCCCGCCGACGCCGGCCCGCCGGCTGCCGAAGGCGGTGCCGGTGGAGTCCGTGATCGCGCTGATCGAGGCCGCGGGCTCGGTGGAGGGACCACGGGGACTGCGGGACCGCGCGCTGCTCGAGCTGCTGTACGGCACCGGGGCCCGCATCTCCGAGGCGGTGGGCCTGGCCGTCGACGACGTCGACCGCGGTCAGGCCGCCGTCCGGCTCGCGGGCAAGGGCGGCAAGGAGCGCGTCGTCCCCGTCGGCAGCTACGCGCTGCGCGCCGTGGAGGACTACCTGGTGCGCGCCCGGCCGGAGCTGGCGGCCAACGGCCGGCGCGGTGTCCGGGGCGGCACCCTCTTCCTCAACGTGCGGGGCGGGCCGCTGTCGCGCCAGAGCGCCTGGGCGATCCTCCGGTCCGCCGCGGAGCGCGCCGACGGGATCGATCCCTCGGCGGTCTCCCCGCACACCCTCCGGCACTCCTTCGCCACCCACCTGCTGGACGGCGGGGCCGACGTCCGGGTGGTCCAGGAGCTGCTCGGCCACGCGTCGGTGACCACCACGCAGGTCTACACACTGGTGACGGTCGACCGGCTCCGCGAGGTGTACGCGACGAGCCACCCGAGGGCGCTCACCTGACACCTGCCGGCCGCTGGTCTTGGCAGCTTCTGGCTGCCGTTCGGCTTGACCGGTCACAGAAGTTGTCATTTGGCGCCATGTCGACAAGTGGCCCGGCGTGCCGCCTTGGGATGCTCCGCCACCCTTCGTAGCGTCCTCATCACCCGAGCGGACAGGACGGCTGACCGCATCCGGACAGACCGGGCCCGGGCACGAGGTGGAGGCAACAGACCCATGGCTACCCGAGCGGACGCGGCCTCTGCCGTCGCGCGCCCGCACGACAGCGGCCCCGAGATGGGGGCGATCTCGCGACAGGACCCGGCGAAGGCACGACAGCGCCCCCTGCCCGAGCCCAAGCCCCTCACCGAGCACGGGCCGGCCCGCATCATCGCGATGTGCAACCAGAAGGGCGGCGTCGGCAAGACGACGTCCACGATCAACCTGGGTGCGGCGCTGACCGAGTACGGACGGCGCGTGCTGCTCATCGACCTCGACCCGCAGGGTGCTCTGTCGGTGGGGCTCGGGATCCCGGCCCAGAACATGGACCGGACCATCTACAACGCCCTGATGGAGCGGAAGACCACGCTGGCCGACGTCCGCGTGCCGACCGACATCCCGGGGCTGGACCTGGTCCCCAGCAACATCGACCTGTCGGCGGCCGAGGTGCAGTTGGTCAGCGAGGTCGCGCGGGAGCAGACCCTGCTCCGGGTGCTCGCCGACGTGCGCAACGACTACGACTACATCCTGATCGACTGCCAGCCGTCGCTGGGCCTGCTCACGGTCAACGCCCTGACCGCGGCGCAGGGCGTGATCATCCCGCTGGAGTGCGAGTTCTTCTCGCTCCGCGGGGTGGCGCTCCTCGTCGACACGATCGACAAGGTCAAGGAGCGGCTGAATCCGTCGCTGGAGATCTCCGGGATCCTCGCGACGATGTACGACTCCCGGACGGTGCACTGCCGCGAGGTGTTCAGCCGGGTCGTCGAGGCCTTCGACGACACCGTGTTCCAGACCGTCATCCAGCGCACCGTGCGGTTCCCGGAGACCACGGTCGCCGGCCAGCCGATCACCACGTGGGCGCCCACCTCGTCGGGCGCCTCGGCGTACCGCGACCTCGCCAAGGAGGTCCTGGCACTGTGACCGAGCGTGCGAGGGCACACATGAACAGAGCGACCGTCACGGACCCGACGAGCGCCAGCGAGGAGGCGTCATGACACGTCGGCCCGTCCTGCCCGGTGCCTCGGAACTGTTCCGGCGCACCGACTCCGCTCCCTCGGCACCCGAGGTGACCGAGCTGCCCAGCCTGAGCACCACCGCCAGCTCGCCGGCCCTCCGCGGCGCCACCGGCCGTCGCGACGAGGCCGAGGCGCAGCAGAGCATGCCGCTGACCCTCGTCCCCGGCGGTGGGGCGGAGTCGGGCGACGAGCTCGCCGGGTTCCGCACCGTCCAGCCGGTGCCGACCCTGCAGCCGCACGTCCCCACCCGGGGACGCCCGGCCCGCCGGACCGACCGCACCAAGCACGACGAGAAGATCACCGTCTACATCTCCGCCGACGAGCTCCTCGCGCTGGAGACCGCTCGCCTGACCCTCCGCGGTCAGCACGGCGTGGCCGCCGACCGCGGCCGCATCGTCCGCGAGGCGATCTCGGTGCTGCTCGCCGACCTCGGCGAGCGGGGCGACGACTCGATCCTGGTCCGCCGCCTCAAAGGTTGAAGGACCCTCGCGCCCCCCACCACTCGCACGCTCGTGGCGGGCCCCTGCACGAGGGCCGAATAGGCTCGTGTCCGTGAGCAGCGAGACCGGCGCGGCGCCGGAGGCACCTGTGGCCTCCGACGCCGCGCCGTCGCGTTTCACCGTCCGGCTGACCAATTTCGAGGGTCCCTTCGACCTGCTGCTGCAGCTGATCGGCAAGCACAAGCTCGACGTCACCGAGATCGCGCTGTCGAAGGTCACCGACGAGTTCATCGCCCACCTTCGGGCGCTCGGCGACCAGCTCGACCTCGGCCAGGCCAGCGAATTCCTGGTGGTGGCCTCCACGCTCCTCGACCTCAAAGCCGCCCGGCTCCTCCCCGCGGCCGACGTCGACGACGAGGAGGACCTGGAGCTGCTCGAGGCCCGCGACCTGCTGTTCGCCCGGCTGCTCCAGTACAAGGCCTACAAGCAGGCCGCCCGGTTCCTGCGCGAGCGGGAGACCGAGGCCGCCCACCGCTTCCCGCGCTCGGCGGCCCTCGAGCCGCGGTTCGCCGACCTGGTCCCGGAGGTCGTGCTCGACCTGAGCCCGGAGCGGTTCGCCGCCCTGGCCGCACGTGTCCTGGCGCCGAAGGCCCCGGAGGTCGTCAGCGTCTCGCACCTGCACGCCCCGCCGGTCAGCGTCTCCGAGCAGCTGCTGGCCGTCCGCAACCAGCTGGTACGCGCCGGGACGGCGACCTTCCGGGCGCTCACCGCCGACTGCGGGCACACCCTCGAGGTGGTCGCCCGGTTCCTGGCCCTGCTGGAGCTCTACCGCCAGCAGCGGGTGGTCTTCGAGCAGCTGACGCCACTGGGGGAGCTGCACGTGCGCTGGACCGGCTCCGCGGCACCGGCCGAGCGGCACAGCGACGACGTCGACGGCGCCGTCGCGGACCCCGGTGACGGGACGACGGCGCTCGACGAGGAGTACACGTGACCGAGCAGACGCCGCAGGCACCGGAACCGGTCCCCATCTCGTGGGAGGCGCTGGCCGCGGAACTGGCCGCCACGCGCGAGCTGGCGGAGGACCGGGGCGACGAGCACCCCGCGGCCTGGGACGCCGTCGCCGCCGAGCTGGCCGCCCGCGTGGCCGAGCAGCCCGTCGATACGCCGGAGCCGCCGCCGGTGCCGCAGGAGCCGGACCCTGACGTCGAGCCCGTCCCCGAGGCGCCGCAGGACCCGACGCCGGCCGACGTCCCGGCGGGCGAGCCGGCGCCCGGGGAGCCGGCCGAGGAGCAGATGGCACTGCTCGCCCCCGAGGAGCTGCAGGGCGGCCTCGAGGCGCTGCTGTTCGTGATGGACGACCCGGTCGACGAGGGCACCCTCGCCGCGGCCCTGCGCTGCCCGGTCGAGCAGGTGCGGAGCGGCCTGGCCGGGCTGGCCGCGGGCTACGACGCGCGGCGGGCCGGGCTCGTGCTGCGCCGGGTGGGGGAGGGCTGGCGGCTCTACACCCGCGAGGAGCACGCCCCCGTCGTCGAGCGCTACCTGGTCGACGGCCAGCGCAGCCGCCTCACCCAGGCGGCGCTGGAGACCCTCGCGGTGATCGCCTACCGCCAGCCGGTGACCCGCGCCCGGGTGTCCGCCATCCGCGGCGTGGGGGTGGACGGGGTCATGCGCACGCTGCTCACCCGCGGACTGGTGCACGAGGTCGGCAGCGATCCCGACAGCGGGGGCGGCCTGTACGCCACGACGCCGCTGTTCCTGGAGCGGCTCGGGCTGGAGAGCCTCGCCGACCTCCCGGAGCTGGCGCCGTTCCTGCCGGAGACCGCGGCGATGCTCGACGAGCACCCGGACAGCTGATTCAGCGGTCGTGCTCGTCGGCGAGGGCCGCCACGAACGCCGCGACGTCGCCGGCCAGCTGGGCCGGGTCCTCCTCCAGCACCAGGTGACCGGCGTCCGGGTACTCGATCCACTCGGCGCCGGGAACGGCCCCGACGAGCGCGGCCGTCTGCTCCCGGCCGAGCAGGCCGTCGCGCCCGCCGCTGATCACCAGCACGGGTGCGGTGATGACCCCGACGTCGGTGGGAGGCGGCGACGCGGTCAGCCCGTCGAGCGTCGCCAGCCAGACCGGGGCGGGCAGGCGGAGGGCGTCGTCGACCATGAGGTCCACGTACCAGGAGGGCAGCCGCTCCAGGTCGGTGAAGCCGGCGAGGAACCGCCGCACCCACGCGGGGTCCACCGGGTCGCCGAGCTGTTCGAGCTGCGCGGCGAACGGCGGCCGGCCGCGCAGGTCGCGGGGTGCTCCGGCGAGGACCAGGCCCGCCACGCGATCCGGTGCGCTGACGGCGACCTGCTGCGCGACGTAGCCCCCGCTGGACGCCCCGACCAGCACGGCGCGGGGGACGTCCAGGGCGTCGAGGAGCGCCACCGCGTCCGCGGCGAGGGTGCCGACGTCGTACCCGGCCGGCGGCTTGTCGGCGTCGCCGTGCCCGCGCAGGTCGGCGGCCACGGCGTGCAGGCGCGAGCCGAGCAACGGCAGGAGCGCGGCGAAGGAGCGGCGGGATGCGGTCCACGAGTGCAGCAGCAGCACCGGCGGCTCGCCGCCCGGCAGGCCCCGCTCGGTGACGACGGTCGTGATCCCGCTGGCCAGCCGGAGTCGGCGGTCACCCTCGCCTGGCCCCATGCGCCGACGCTAGCCCCTCCCCGGACGGCGACCTTGCTCACCTCCGGCGCCCCCGTCGGGTGCCCGGGCGGCCGGGCCGGGGAGCGGACGGCCGATCGATGGGAGACTGGGCGGTGATGAACGCTGTACCGGACGACCTGACCGAGAACGACGAGAGCACGACCCACGGCGGCCACGGCTGGTCCGAGGACATGGAGCTGGCCCCGGCGCACCCCGGCGACCGGCCCTCCGCCGGGCCCGAGGACCGTGAGGGCGAGCGGCTGCAGAAGGTGCTGGCCCGCGCCGGCGTCGGCTCGCGGCGTGTCTGCGAGGACATGATCGAGGCCGGCCGGATCAGCGTGAACGGCGCCCAGGTCACCGTGCAGGGCATG
>DASQTE010000274.1:0-3242 GCA_035642035.1 Blastococcus sp. | reverse complement strand
CGGCGCGCCGGGCCCCGCCGGTCCGCCGCAGCGCCGGCCGGGTCGTCCGTCCCGCTGGGCGCTCGCCGGGTTCCCGCTCGCGCTGGCCGGGCTGGTCGTCCTGGGGGTCGCCGCGGCCCTGGTGGTCGACGGCCGGCAGGGACCGGAAGCACGACCGGTCGGTTCGCTGCCACCCGGCAGCCCCGCCGCGCCGTCCGAACTGGAGGGGGAGTGGTCGGGCGAGGGGGCGCTGTCCCGGTGCGCCGGCTTCGAGGACGAGGACTGCTCCGGGACGCGGGCGGTCGTCCTGACGATCGACTGCGCGTCCGGGAGCTGCGCGGTGACCCCCTTCGACCGGGGCTACGGCAGTCCGCCCCTCCGCTTCGAGGATGGCATCTACCGGGCCGCCGGGCCCTTGCCCGCCGACGTCGCGCCCACCTGTGGCGGGGTGCCCACGAAGAGCGGGCTGTGGCGGCTCGAGCTCGCCGTGCGGGACGGCCGGCTGATCGGCGGCTACGCGGAGTCGACCATCCAGGGCTTCGACTGCGGCGCGACCGATCTCGCGTGGGACCTCGCCCTCGAGCGGGCCTGATCGCTGGACGCGCCGCGGCCCCCGACCTCGGGGAGGTCGGGGGCCGCGGTGCGAGCAGGCGGGATCAGATGTCGTAGTACACGCTGAACGGGACAGCGCGCTCGATCAGCTCCGCATCTTCGACGCGCACGAGGTCACCCGGCGTGGAGTGGCCGCGATGCTGGCGTTCGACCCGCAGATCCGCGTGGTCGGCGAGGCGGAATCGCTGGACTACAACGCCCCGGAGTCGGACCGTGCGTCGAGGTGCGCCGCGCCGTGGCAGGTTTCCACTTCTTCCCGCTGCCGCAGGTGCACGGTGCGTTGCGGGCCGCGCCGCGCATCGTCGGCGGCGTAGACGTGCATGAGCTCGGCGGGTGCCCGGGTCGTCGCGCAGCAGCTGGGTCATGGCCTCCATCGCCGGCCCGACGTGGTGGAAGAAGGTCTGGTACCCCGCGCACAGGCAGTCCTGCCCCGGCTCGCCGAGGGGGGCGCGAATCGTTCCACTCCAAGCCCCGGGCGAGCGCGGTCGAGAGATCGGGCTGCCCCGCCTGGGCGGTACCCGGTCGCCGGATGACACTCTCCGGCACCGTCGTGCGGCGTCGTCAGCACACGTCGACGTAGATCACTTCGACGGCATTGTTCCCGTAGCCGAGCCGGTTCCACGGCGGTACCTCCGGCTGGACGTTCCCGGCCGCGTCGGTCGCCCGGGCGCGCAGGGTGTGCCGGCCCACGGCGGTGGCGTCCCACTCGAACGACCAGTCCTGCCAGGAGTAGGGACCGGCGGGCTGCTGCAGCTGCGCCTCGGACCAGTCGCCCTCGCCGGTGAGGCTGATCTCCACCCGGGTCACCGGTCCGGTGCCCGACCACGCCTTGCCGCGCACGGTGCAGGTGCCGGCGTCGAGAACCGAGGCGGGAGCGGGCGCGGTGATCCGCGCGCGCACGCGCATGAGGTCGACCTTCTCGGGCGCCCGGTCGGGCCACTGGTACATGTAGTGGCCGGTCTGGAACTCGCCGGTGTAGGGCTCGGTCAGGACGTCGAGTCGCTTGAGCCACTTCACCGACGCGACCGCGTACCAGTGCGGCACGACGAGCCGGAACGGTGCCCCGTGGTCGCGGCCGAGCGGCTCACCGTTCATCTCGTAGGCGATCAGGATCTCCGCGGCGGGATCGGCCGCCTGCGCGAGGGGCAGCGCGCGGACGAAGGTCAGGTCGTCCAGGCTGGTCTCCGGGAGGATCGGCTTCAGGTGGTAGGCGCCGTGGTCGGCGCCCTCGAACCGGACGTCGACGCCGTCCGCGGCCGGGCGGGCCTGGGCCATGACCTCGCTCAGTAGCGCGCCGCCCCAGCGCGCGGTCGAGACCGCGTAGTCGCCCCACGGCTCGCCCGTCGGCAGCGGTCGCATCTCCAGCCGCCCGTTGCCGGCGCACTCGAGGGTCACCGCCCGCTCGACCTTCGGCATCGCTCGGAGGTCATCGAGGGTCAGCCGCAGCGGCTGCGCCACCGCCCCGGCCACATCGAGCACGCCGTCGTGCTCCGGCACCGGGAAGTTGCTGCGCACGTAGTGCAACCCGGTCGGGGTGAGCTCACCGACCAGGGCCTCCGGCGGCGCCTCCGCGTTGTAGGGAGCCGGGTTGATCATCTGAAGTGCGGCACGCTGCCGTTCGAGATCGTCCACCACTGCCACGTCCGGGCCTCCTCGCCGACGAACTTCGGGTCCTGCAGGTCAGAAGTCGGGGTCGGCGAAGGTGGGCTCGCGTCCCTCGTTGAACGCGCCGATGCCCTCCATGCGGTCCGGGTGGACGGCGGAGCGCCAGTGCTCGTCCATCATGGTGGCGATCGCCTGCTCCACCGGTTGCCCGTCGCCCATGCGCACCGCCCGCTTCACGGCCTGCACCGCGGTCGGCGAGTTGCCGGCGATCCGCTCCGCGATTCGTCGCGCCGCGGCCATCAGGTCGGCCTGCGGGTGCAGCTCGGTGACCATGCCGAGCCGGTAGGCCTCCTGGGCGGTGATCGGCTCACCGGTCATGAGCATCTGCAGCGCCCGGCCGGGGGGCAGCAGCCGGGGCAGGAACACCGGGGAGCCGCCGCCGGCCGCCAGGCCGAGCATCGCCTCGGGCTGCCCGAAGGTGGCGTTGTCGGAGGCGATGATGAAGTCCACGCTCTGCGCGAGCTCCGAGCCGCCGCCGTAGGCCATCCCGTTGACGGCGGCGAAGACGGGCTTGCGCAGCTGGCGCACCGTGTAGAGCGTCCGGTCGAAGTCCTGCCGCTGGCGCAGCCAGTCCTCCTTCGTCATGTTCTTCCGCTGACGGAGGTCGCTGCCGACGGAGAACGCCCGGTCCCCGGCGCCGGTGAGGACGACCACCCGGACGGCGGGCCGGACGGCGATCGACTCGACGACCTCGGTCAGCCGTGCGCCCATCTCGGTGCTGATCGCGTTGTCGGCGTGCGGCCGGTTCAACGTGACCACGGCGATGCGGTCGCCGGAGAGGTACTCGACGAGCACCGGAAAGTCGGGCTCCTCGGCGTCGGCCGGCGGGGGAGCGAAATCGTAGGCCGCCCAGCGATCGGTGCCCGTCGCGGATGTGGTCACGTCGTCCTCTTCTCGGCCGGCGGTGCGGTGTCGAGGTCCGCCAGCCAGCGCAGGGCACGCAGACCGGGGGCGAAGCAGTACTCGCCGCCGCGGGTGACGACGAA
>DASQTE010000273.1:0-2763 GCA_035642035.1 Blastococcus sp. | reverse complement strand
CGGACCCCCGCTGGACCGCCGGCGCGGCGACCCCGCGCGAGGCCGTCGAGGCCTACCAGCGGCAGGCCTCGCGGCGCTCGGAGCTGGACCGCCAGGACGCCGGCCGGGAGAAGACCGGTGTCTGGCTGGGCGTCACCGCCGTCAACCCGGTGAACGGCCGCGAGCTGCCGGTCTTCATCGCCGACTACGTCCTGACCGGCTACGGCACGGGCGCCATCATGGCCGTGCCCGGTGAGGACACCCGCGACTTCGAGTTCGCGGAGGCCTTCGGGCTGCCGGTCGTGCGCACCGTGCAGCCGCCGGAGGACTTCGCGGGCGGCGCGTACACCGGCAACGGCCCGATGATCAACTCCGCCAACGACGAGATCTCGCTGGACGGCCTGGACAAGACCGAGGCGATCGAGCGCATCACCGGCTGGCTGGTGGAGCACGGGTACGGCGAGGCCACCACCACCTACAAGCTGCGCGACTGGCTGTTCAGCCGGCAGCGCTACTGGGGCGAGCCGTTCCCGATCGTCTACGACGAGGACGACCTGCCGATCGCCGTCCCGGAGTCGATGCTGCCGGTGCTGCTGCCGGAGGTCGACGACTACTCGCCGAAGACCTTCGCCGACGACGACGCCGACTCCGCGCCGGAGCCGCCGCTGTCCCGGGCCACCGACTGGACGACGGTCGAGCTGGACCTGGGCGACGGCCTGCGCAAGTACCGCCGCGAGACCAACACGATGCCCAACTGGGCGGGCTCCTGCTGGTACTACCTGCGCTACCTGGACCCCGCCGACGACGAGCGGATGGTCGACCCGGAGCTGGAGAGCTACTGGCTGGGCCCGCGGGAGCCCGGCGACGTCGGTGGCGTCGACCTGTACGTCGGCGGGGTCGAGCACGCCGTCCTGCACCTGCTGTACGCGCGCTTCTGGCACAAGGTGCTGCACGACCTCGGCCACGTCTCGAGCGAGGAGCCGTTCCGCCGGCTGGTCAACCAGGGCTACATCTCCGCCTTCGCCTTCACCGACGAGCGCGGGTTCTACGTGCCCGCGGCCGACGTCGTGGAGAAGGACGGCCAGTTCCTCTACGAGGGCAAGCCGGTCAACCGCGAGTACGGGAAGATCGGCAAGAGCCTCAAGAACATGGTCACGCCCGACGAGATGATCGGTCAGTACGGGGCCGACACCTTCCGGGTCTACGAGATGTCGACCGGCCCGCTGGACCAGTCGCGCCCGTGGGAGACCAAGGCGGTCGTCGGCTCGCAGCGGCTGCTGCAGCGCATCTGGCGCGTGGTGGTCGACGAGCAGAGCGGGGCGGTCCGCGCGGCCGACGACGTCGAGCCGGCCGAGGAGACGCTGCGGGCGCTGCACCGGACCATCGCGGGCGTGCGGGACGGGTTCGCGACCCTGCGGTTCAACATCGCCATCGCCCGGATCACCGAGCTGACCAACCACCTGACGCAGGCCTACGGGGCGACGGCGCCGGTGCCGCGGCCGGTCGTCGAGGCGCTGGTGCTGATGGTGGCGCCGCTGGCCCCGCACCTGGCCGACGAGCTGTGGACGCGGCTGGGCCACGACGGGTCGTCGGCGTGGCACCCGTTCCCGGTGGCCGACGGGCGCTGGCTGGTCGAGGACACCGTGCAGGTCGCGGTCCAGGTCAACGGCAAGGTGCGGTCGCAGGTCAGCGTCCCGGCGGACGCCGACGCCGCGGCCCTGGAGGCGGCGGCGCGGGCGGACGACAAGATCGCCGGCTACCTGGACGGCGCGACCGTGCGCCGCGTCGTCGCCGTCCCGGGCCGGCTGGTCAACTTCGTCCTCGGCTGAGGCGCTGGCCGGGCCTCAGACCGGACGTACGCGGATCAGCTCGTGGCGTTCGCCGGGGCGACGGAGCGCCCGGTGCCACAGCCGTGAGGCGGTGTCGCCGAGCGTGAACCTCAGCCCGTAGGCATGCCGTAGGGCGGCTCGGGCCCCGGGGTGATCGGCGGGCGGGATCAACTCCGCCTCCGCGTCGACGGCGGCACCGAGTAACGGCCCCCTGCAGGGTCCCGACGCGAGCTTGCGAGTGGCGGGGGGCAGGGGGTCCTTCTACTTGCCCGAGTCGGCACGGGTCCAGACGACGAGCGAGTCCCCGTCGGGCGCGGCCCACACCGGCGTCGGGACGGGCACACCGGTCCGCCGGTACGTCGTGAGGCTGATGTACTCGCTGCGTGGCAGCGGGGTCACGCCGGCGCGGGCGCCGCGGTCAGGACCCGTGTCACGGCCGCCTCGACCGGTGCCATCGCCTCGGCCGTCGTGATGTCGCGGCCGAGCTCGGCCGACAGCGAGGTGACGCCGGCGTCGGGTATGCCGCACGGGATCATGTTGCTGAACGCCGTCATGTCCGGGTCGCAGTTCAGGGCGAAGCCGTGCATCGTGACGCCCCGCGCCACCCGGACGCCGATCGCGGCGACCTTCCGCGCCGGCCGGGAGCCCTGCCCCGGCTCGTCGGCGGGCACCCAGACGCCGCTGCGCCCCTCGACCTGCCCGGCCGCCAGGCCGAAGCCGGCGCACACCTCGATGAGCGCCTCCTCGAGGCGGCGGACGTACGCGACGACGTCGACCGGGTCGGCCAGCGCCACGATCGGGTAGCCGACCAGCTGGCCGGGGCCGTGCCACGTGATCTTGCCGCCGCGGTCGACGTCGATCACCGGCGTGCCGTCGAAGGGGCGCTCGTGGGGCTCGGTGCGCTTGCCGGCGGTGTAGACCGGCGGGTGCTCCAGCAGGAGCAGCGTGTCGGGGG
>DASQTE010000272.1:0-7344 GCA_035642035.1 Blastococcus sp. | reverse complement strand
CCGGGCGTCGCGGTGCGCCAGGATCGGGCCGTGCCTCCTTCGACGTTCCCGCGCTCCGCGGCCGAGATCGTCGCCCGGCTGCGTGCGGTGGTCGCCACGGCCGCGCGCCCGGGCTGGCCCGGCCGCGTGCTGTACGCGCTGGCCAACATCCCGGTCGGTGTGCTCTGCCTGGCCCTGTACTTCGCGCTGTTCGGCTCGGTGGTCGCCGTCATCTACGGCGTCGGCCTGCTGCTCGTACCGCTGGTGCTGGCCACGATCCGCGGGTTCGCCGGCGTCGAGCGCGAGCTGGCCCGGACCCTGCTGGCGGTCGACATCCCGGCCGGTGAGCGCGTGCGGCACCAGCCCGGCCTCGTGGTCAAGGTGCGCCGGCTGGTGGCCTCGGCCGGCACCTGGCGGGTGGTCGGCTGGCTCGGTGCGCGGGTGCTGCTGGGCGCGGCGACGCTCGCCACCGTGTTCTTCGGGACGGCCGCTTTCGTGGGGCTCGTCTGGGCGACCGACTGGAACGTGCTCACCGCGCTGCCGCTACTGGCGCTCGTGGCCGCGGTCGTCGTCCTGACCCTGGTCCTGCTCGACCTGATCGTGCGGCTGGCCGCCGCCGTCGCGCCCCGGCTGCTCGGCGCCGGCGCCGAGCAGCAGATCGCCGCGCTGCAGCAGAGCAGCCGCCGGCTGGCCGACCGCAACCGGCTGGCCCGCGACCTGCACGACACCATCGGGCACGCCCTCACCGCCAGCCTGCTGCAGGCCACCGCCGCGCGCCGCACGCTCCAGCCCGTCGACGACCGGCCGCTGCAGGCCGACTTCGCCCGCCAGGCGCTCGGCCACATCGAGACCAACACGCGCGCCGCGCTCGCCGAGCTCGACCGGGTCCTCACCGTGCTGCGGGCCGAGGACGGTGGCCATGACCCCGCCCCGTTCGCCCCGCCGTCGCTCGACGACCTCGAGGACCTCCTGGCCGGCCTGCGGGACGGCGGCCTGCCGGTCGCCCTCGTGATGGACGGCGACGTCGAGGACGTGCCCGCCGGCGTTCAGGAGCTGGCCTACCGGGTGGTCCAGGAGGGGACGACGAACGTGCTGCGGCACGCCGGCACCCCGCTGACCGTCGCGCAGGTGGTCCGCAGCGGCGACACCCTCGTCGTCCGCGTGTGCAACGAGCGGGCCTCGCAGCTGGACAGCCGTCCGGGCCCGGGCGGCGGGCGGGGGCTGGCCGGGCTGCGCGAGCGGACCGCCGCCGCGGGCGGCACGCTCGCCGCCGAGCCGACGCCCTCCGGCGGGTTCGAGCTGTGCGTGACGCTGCCGCTGTCGGGCGCCGCATGACCCCCTTGCGGCTGCTCCTCGTCGACGACGACGTGCTCGTCCGCTCCGGGCTGCGGGTGATCCTGGAGTCCGAGCGGGACCTGACCGTCGTCGGCGACGCCGGCACCGGACGCGAGGCGCTCGACGTGGCGGCCCGGACCGACCCCGACGTCGTCCTCATGGACGTGCGGATGCCCGACATGGACGGCATCGCGGCCACCCGGGAGCTGGTCGCCCGCGACCCGCAGCGGCCGCGCGTGCTGGTCCTGACCACCTTCGAGGACGACGACTACCTCTTCCGCTCGCTGCAGGCCGGGGCGAGCGGCTTCGCGCTGAAGCGGTCGGACCCCGACGAACTGGTCGACGCGATCCGGGTCGTCGCCCGCGGCACCTCGCTGGTGCTGCCGGACCTCACCCGCCGGCTGATCGCCTCGCACGCCCCCTCGCGGGCGCGCGGCCCGGCCGCGCTCCCGGTGCTGACCGGCCGCGAGGCCGACGTGCTGCGGCTGGTGGCCGGCGGGCTCTCCAACGCCGAGATCGCCGCCGAGCTGTTCCTCAGCCGCGAGACGGTGAAGACGCACGTCAGCAGCGTGCTGCTCAAGCTGCGCGCCCGGGACCGCACGCAGGCGGTCATCGCCGCCTACGAGAGCGGGTTCATGACGGCGTGATCGAGCACGCCGGCGCCGCATCCGTAGTAGACCGGACCCGTGCATCGCATCGCAGTCCTCGACGACTACCAGTCCGTGGCCGCTGACTACTGCGACTGGTCGCAGCTCCCGGAGCCGGCGGAGGTCGTCGAGTTCCATGACGCCGTCGCCGATCCCGACGCCCTCGTCGCGCGGCTGCGGTCCTTCGACGTGGTGATCGCCATGCGGGAGCGGACGCGGTTCTCGCGCGAGGTCCTCGAGCGGCTGCCCGACCTGCGGCTGCTGGTGACCACCGGCAGGCGGAACAAGTCGATCGACGTCGAGGCCGCGACCGAGCGCGGCATCACCGTCAGCGGGACCGGCATCCTGCCGAACGGGACCGCCGAGCTCACCTGGGGCCTCATCCTCGCGGTGGCCCGCCACATCCCGCAGGAGGACGCCTCCGTCCGCGCCGGGGGCTGGCAGGAGACGGTCGGCACGGACCTCGCCGGCGCCCGGCTCGGCATCGTCGGCCTCGGCGGTCAGGGCAGCCAGGTCGCCCGCATCGGGCTCGCCTTCGGCATGGACGTCGTCGCCTGGAGCGAGAACCTCACCGACGAGCGCGCCGCCGAGGTGGGCGTCCGCCGGGTCGACAAGGACGAGCTGTTCGGCACGTCGGACGTCGTCACGGTCCACACGCTGCTGTCCAAGCGCACCCGCGGGCTGATCGGCGCCGACGACCTCGCTCGAATGAAGCCGACGGCGATCCTCGTCAACACCAGCCGGGGCCCGATCGTCGACCAGCAGGCCCTCCTCGACGCGCTGCAGGGCGGCCGCATCGCCGGCGCCGGGCTCGACGTCTTCGACGAGGAACCGCTGCCCAAGGACCACCCGCTGCGGACGGCGCCCCGGACGGTCCTCACCCCGCACCTGGGCTACGTCACCCGCGACACCTACGAGATCTTCTACCGCGAGGCCGTCGAGGACGTCGCCGCCTGGATCGCCGGCAGCCCGCTCCGCGTGCTGACCTGAACCTCGACGATCAGCCCGCGCGGCTCAGGAACCCGGTCATGGCCCGGGCGACCGGTTCGGCCCGCTGGATGTGCAGTAGATGGCCGACGTCGTCGATCGTGACCTCCTCGAGGTGCGGCACCGACGAGCGGAGGAAGGCGGCGACCTCCGTGAAGAGCGGCAGGGTGTTCCCGCCGACCACCGACAGCACCGGACACCGGATCGCGGCCGCCTGCTCGGCATCGAACGTCCACTCGGCGACGCCGGGCAGCTCGACGCCGAAGAGGGTGTCCGCGTCCTTGACGGCCTGAGCCACCACCCCCGGGATCCGCTGCTCGAGCAGTGCCCGGCACGCCGGCCAGTCCAGGCCGGTCGCCGCGCTCAGGAACACGGCCCACGCTGCCTCGTGATCTCCCGCTCCGTACGCCTCGAAAGCGGGTCCGACCTGCTGGAGCACCGTCTCGCCGCCGGGCACCGACAGCATCAGCGGCTCCAGGAGGGTGAGCGTGCGGACGGCCGCCGGACTGTCCAGCGACAGCTGGACGGCGAGCACCGCGCCGGTGGAGTGACCGGCCACGTGGGACCGCCGGAGCCCCAGGTGCTCCAGGAGCGCCGCGGCGTCGGCCGCGTGGTCCGTGACGGTCACCGGCGCCGTGGTGTGCGTGCTGCCGCACCAGCCACGCCGGTGGTACCGGATCAGCCGGTAGCGCTCGGTCAGGTCGGGTGCCGCCATCAGCGGGACGAACCCGTCGGCCAGCACGGGGCTGATGAGCAGCACGGGCTCACCCGATCCGACCACCTCGTACTCCAGTTCCACGCCGTCGACCGTGGCGATGTCCATGGCTTCTCCTCGGGATCTCGATGCGTCGGCGCTGGGTGCGCCTCCACCCGGAAGGCGGGAGCGAGACCGGTACGGCGGTAACCGGCGCGGTTACGGTCGAGCCACGCGTGTGCATCGGTCACGGACAGAGGCGATGCGATGAGCGAGACCGCCGGCCCCGTCGAGCTGGCACGGTCCGCAACGGCCCGCGGCGACTGGCAGGAGGCCTTCGACCTCCTGGCGGCTGCCGACGCCGCGAACCGCCTGGCACCGGGAGAGCTGCCGGTCCTCGCAGAGACCGCCTACGCGGCCGGCCGGCTCGACGTCACCATCGAGACGTGGGAACGGGTCCATGGGGCCTGCATGCGGGCCGGCGACCCGCTCGGCGCCGCGACAGCAGCGGTGCGCGTCGCGCTGCACCTGCTCTTCGACACCGCCCTGATGGCACCCGTCCGCGGCTGGCTGGCCCGGGCGGACCGGCTCCTCGACGGCGGTGGCGAGACGCCGGCGCACGCATGGTCCGCCGTCGTGCACGCCTACGAGCGGATCCTGGCCGGCGATGTCCCCGCCGCCCGCCCGTGGGCACGCACGGCCGTCGACATCGGTTCGGCGTGCGACCCCGCCGCGGCGGCGATCGGCCAGGTGGCGCAGGCCCGGCTGCTCATCCTCGACGGCGACGTCCGGGCCGGTCTCGACCTGCTCGACCAGGCCGGTGTGGCCACCGTCTCCGGCGATCTCGACCCGCTGTCCACGGGGGTCGTCTTCTGCGAGCTCGTGTGTGCGCTGCAGGGCCTCGCCCAGTACGACGTCGCCGAGCAGTGGACCGAGGCGATGGAGCGGTGGAGCGAGACGAATGCCATCGGGAGCCTGCACGGGCGCTGCCGGGTGCACCGCGCCGAGATCCTCCGGCTGCGCGGCTCGTGCACCGAGGCGGAGAGCCAGGCGCTGCTGGCCTGCGAGGAGCTGCGTCCCTACCTGCGCCGCGAGCTCGGGTGGCCGCTGAACGAGCTCGGCCGGATCCGCCTGCACAAGGGGGACGTCGCCGGCGCGGAGGAGGCCGTGCTGGCCGCCCATTCCGCGGGATGGGATCCGCACCCGGTCCTCGCGCTGGTACAGCTGGCCAAGGGCGACACGGCCACCGCCGCCGCCTCGGTGCGCGACGCGCTCGAGCGCCCCCTGGGCGTGCCGTCCAAGGAGCGCCCGCCGAACTCCGACCTGCAGCGCGCCCCGCTGCTCGCGGCCCAGGTCGAGATCGAGATCGCGGCCGGGGATCTCGTCCGTGCCCGATCGGCTGCCGAGGCGCTGGAGCTCGTCGCCACCCGGTTCGCGACCACGGCACTCGTCGCTGCCGCAGCACTCGCCCGTGGACGGGTGCGGCTCGCCGACGGGGACCCGACCGGCGCGGAGGAGTCACTCGCCGAGGCGGTGCGGCTCTGGAACGAGGTGGGCGCCCCGTACGAGGCCGCCCGCGCCCGCATGGACCTCGCCGACGCTCACGCAGCATGCGGTAGCGGGCACCGGGCCGACCTCGAGCGCCGGGCGGCACGGGCGATGCTCGACAGCATCCGAGCAGCCCCCGCGCATCCGTCGTCCTCCGGTGAGACGGACGCGCCGACCGTTGGCGGGATCTTCCGTCGCGAGGGCGACTACTGGACCGTCGTCTTCGGCGGTTCCACCGTCCGCGTGCGCGACCTCCAGGGCATGCGGTACCTCGGGCGGCTGCTGGCCGAGCCCGGACGGGAGCACCACGTGCTCGACCTCGTGGCCTCGACGGGTCGTGGGACGTCGGCCGTCGGCGCGGACGACCTCCCGGGCTCAGGGCTCGGCGACGCCGGCGAGCTGCTCGACGCCTCCGCCAAGGAGGCCTACCGCCGACGTCTCGCCGAGATCGACGAGGACATCGAGGAGGCATGCAGCACCGGGGACGACGAGCGGGCCGCGCGTGCGGACGCCGAGCGGGACTTCCTCGTCCGGGAGTTGGCTCGCGCGTTCGGCCTGGGCGGCAGGGCACGACGGGCCGGAGTCGCGTCGGAACGCGCTCGCGCCGGCGTCACCCGCGCGCTCCGCCAGGCGATCGCCCGGATCGGCGACCACCATCCGGAGCTCGGTGAGCACCTCACCCGGACCGTCCGCACCGGCACCTACTGCGCCTACCTCCCCGATCCTCGCGCACCGGCCGGCTGGACGTCCTGACGACGTCGACATGCCCGTCCGCTCCACGCAGTGGCGCTCATCCGGTCCGGACGGCGAGGTTCCGGGCGAGTTCCGCGATGCGCTGAGTGGTCGGGCGCGGCTCGATGCCCAGCGAGCGGAGGTCCCGTGGCGCGACGACGGCGCCCTCGATGTCCATCGTCAGGGCCGCGCCCATCGCCGAGGCGAGGGCGGGACGTCGGCGACGCGTCACCCGCGCGCCCGCCGCGAGCACCGGGCGGGGGACCGGGATCCGCCGGAAGCGGGCACCCGTCTCCCGTTCGAAGGCGTCCACCACCTCGTGGCGGCTGAGGATCTCCGGACCACCCGCGTAGACGAACGCTGGGGGACTGTCGGCCGACGCCAGGCGGACGCAGGCCTCCGCGATGTCGTCCGACGCCACGTAGCTGACGGGTGCCCGTCCCCGGCCGAGGATCACCGCCCGTCGCTTCTCGAGCTGCAGCCCCGAGTCGGCCGCCAGCCAGAGGTCCTGCAACGGCGCCGGCCGGACGACGACGGTGGGCATGGTCGAGGCGCGCACGGCCTCGTCGGCCGCCCGCTTCGCCGCCGCGAAGGGCGCCCGACGCACCATGGCATCGGTCAGACCCGCCGAGGACACGAAGACGAACCGCTCGACCCCGGCCGCCTCGGCGGCGCGCAGGAGCGCGATGTTCCCGTCCCGGTCGACGGCGTCGATGGACTGGTCCGTGGCACCACCCAGCAGCCGGCCGACGGCGTTGGCGGTCGTCACCACGGTCGTCATCCCGGTCACGGCACGGTCGAGGCTGGACCGGTCGGTCAGGTCGCCGACGGCGAGCTCGGCGTCCAGGGCACGGAGGGCCGCGGTCTCGCTCGTCGGCCGGACGAGCGCCCGGAAGGGGATCCCGCGCTCCGCCAGCCGGGCGGCGATCCGTCCGCCGAGGTCACCCGTGCCGCCGCAGAGCAGCAGGTCGGTCACCGGCCCGGGCCGGACAGGTGGAGGACGGCCTCGTCGATCGCGGCCCCGGCCTGCTCCACCTCTTCCATGTACAGCCGGGCCCAGGCGATGAGCCCGTCCTCCTCGAGGCCCATCACGCTGACGCCCTTCATGAGGAACGGCGTGCCGTCGCGGTGGGCCCCGCGCCACACCCACTCCGACCACGTCGTCGTGCCGTCGGTCGACTCCTTGACGACGCCGGCCTCCAGGTCGGGGACGCCGTCGAACATCTTGGCCCAGTTGGCCGCGACCTGCTCCTTCCCGCCGAAGCCGCGCTGGGGATGCACCGGCTGCTCGCTGCGGTAGTTCGGGGCGAAGAGGGCGACCATGCCCTCCAGGTCGTGACGGTTCATCGCGTCGCGCAGTCGGACGATGGTGTCGTTCATGACTGCCTCCGTCTCCGATCGGACGGACCCAGGCAGACACGG
>DASQTE010000271.1:0-6543 GCA_035642035.1 Blastococcus sp. | reverse complement strand
GGGGATGATGCTCGAGACGACGGCGACGCGGCTGTGGTCGGAGCCGGGCGGCCCGCACTTCGGCTCACCGGACAAGGAGCCCGCCGTCCGGCTGCGGGTGCTGGAGGACGCCGGGCGCTCCGCGGTCCCGTTCACCACCGGGGTGCTGCTGGGCCCGAAGGCGCGGGTGCAGGCGCCGCCGAACCTGTCGGACTCCACCGAGCTGGGGCTGCTGCTGCGGGCCGGGGTCGACGACTGGGGCGGGGTCTCGCCGCTGACGCCGGACCACGTCAACCCCGAGCGGCCCTGGCCGAACATCGACAAGCTCGCCGCACTCAGCGCCGAGGCCGGGTTCGAGCTGCGCGAGCGGCTGGCCGCCCAGCCGCCGTACGTGCTGCAGCCGGAGCCGTGGCTGGACCCCCGGGTGCGGCCGCACGTCGCCGCCCTGGCCGGTCCGGATGGCCTCGCCGTCGAGGGCCCGATCCCCGCCGGCCTGCCGTGGCAGGAGCCGGACGAGTCGTGGACCTCCTCGGGTCGGGTGGACCTGCACGTCGAGGTGGACACCGTCGGGCGGACGGCGGACCGGCGCAGCGACTTCGACGCCGTCTACGGCGACTGGTCGGAGCTGCGGGACCGCACGGTCGCCGCCCGCGACGGGCACTCCACCGCGCTGGCGGCCGGCGACCGGGAGGTGCTCGCCGCGCTGCTGCACGCCGAGACCGACCCCGCCGGGCTGACCGACGCCGAGTACCTGGCGCTGCTGGGCGCCGACGGTACCGACCTCGAGAACTTGGCCGCGCTGGCCGACGCCGTGCGGGCCGACGTCAACGGCGACGACGTCACCTACGTCGTGAACCGGAACATCAACTTCACCAACGTCTGCTACACCGGCTGCCGGTTCTGCGCGTTCGCCCAGCGGCGCACCGACGCCGACGCCTACACGCTGTCGATGGCGCAGGTCGGCGACCGGGTCGACGAGGCCTGGGCGGCCGGCGCCACCGAGATCTGCATGCAGGGCGGCATCCACCCCGACCTGCCCGGCACCGCCTACTTCGACCTCGCCCGGGAGGTGAAGGCGCGGCAGCCCGGCATCCACCTGCACGCGTTCTCCCCGATGGAGATCGTCAACGGGGCGGCCCGCACCGGGCTGTCCTTCCGCGACTTCCTCACCGAGGCGAAGGCCGCCGGGCTCGACTCGATCCCCGGCACCGCCGCGGAGATCCTCGACGACGACGTCCGCTGGGTGCTGACCAAGGGCAAGCTGCCGACGGCGACCTGGCTGGAGATCATCCGGACGGCGCACGCGATCGGGATCCCGACGACGTCGACGATGATGTACGGCCACGTCGACACCCCGGCGCACTGGGTCGGGCACCTGCGGACGCTGGCCGCGCTGCAGGACGAGACCGGCGGCTTCACCGAGTTCGTGCTGCTGCCGTTCGTGCACCACAACTCACCGATCTACCTGGCCGGCGTCGCGCGCCCCGGCCCGACGGTGCGGGAGAACCGCGCGATCCACGCCGTGGCCCGCCTGCTGCTGCACGGGCGGATCCCCAACATCCAGACCTCGTGGGTGAAGCTCGCCGACGCCGGCACCAAGGCGGTGCTGCAGGGCGGGGCCAACGACCTCGGCGGCACGCTCATGGAGGAGACCATCAGCCGGATGGCCGGCAGCGAGAACGGCTCGCTGAAGACCATCGCCGAGCTGGAGGCGATGGCCGCCGCGATCGGCCGGCCCGCCCGTCAGCGCACCACCGAGTACGGCACCCCGTCGGCCGAACGGATCGCCACCGCCCGCTCCGACGAGGGCCGCCGCCGGCTCACCCTCTCGATCACGCCGTCCTGACCGTCGGGGGCGGCCGCGTCGACGGCGTGCGCGGATGACTGCGCACACCGTCCGCGCGGTCAGGCGCGCTCGGCGGGTTCCTTCGCGGCGGCCGCCTTGTCCGGCTGGTCCTTGAGGAACAGGTACCAGTAGCTCGTCGCCACGAAGACGACGGCGCCGACGAGGTTGCCCGATCCGGCGAGCAGCCAGTTCCACAAGGCGTCGCCCCACCCGACGTCGGGCACCCCCGCCCAGATCGCAGCGGGGATGAAGAACATGTTCGCGACGACGTGGTCGAAGCCCATCGCGACGAACGCCATGATCGGGAAGAAGATCGCCAGGATCTTCCCGGAGACGGTCGTGGCGGCCAGCGACATCCAGACCGCGAGGCACACCAGCCAGTTGCAGCCCACGCCGCGCAGGAAGGTCTCCCAGGCCGTGTGGTCGGTCTTCCCCTCGGCGACCGTGACCAGCCGCTCGTAGGTGAGGAGGGCGTTCCCCTCGGAGCCGGCGTCGCCGATCACCTTCGTCTGCACGGCGAGGAAGAACGCGACGAAGAGGGCGCCGAGCAGGTTGCCCAGCAGGACGAGGGTGAGATTCTTGGCGACGTCGGCCCCGCTGAGACGCCCCCGCATGGCGCCGAGCGGGACGAGCATCATGTTCCCGGTCGCGAGGTCGGAGCCCGCGATGAGGACCAGGACCAGGCCCAGGGTGAAGGCCGCGCCCATGAACAGCGTCGGCAGCGTCCCCCACGTCGACGGGTCGAGGCCGGAGGAGACCGTGACCGCGACCAGGGCACCGAAGGAGATGTAGGCCCCGGCGAGGAACGAGCTCACCAGCACCCTGTCCCACGAGCGATGCGTCTTCTTGGCCCCCGTCTCCGCGGCGACCTGGGCCATCTCTGCGGGTTCACGCGCGGTCATGAGCGCCTCCGGAAGTTCGGACCGACAGTCGAGGGCGGTTGTGCCCGTTCAGAGTCCGGTCCACGCCCGCGATCTCAGCCCCGGATCAACCGGGCCAGCTCCCTCACGTCGGGCAGGTCCAGGTGCGGGCGCACCTCGACCGGCAGGTCCGTGTAGGTCCCCGCGTGCCCGATCCCGGTGTGCACGGCCACGGCGAACGCACCCCCGGCGTGCGCCATCGGCACTTCGAGCTCGGGGTCGTCGCCGACCACCGCCAGGTCAACGGGCGACACTCCCAGTCGCCGTCCCGCCGACCGCAGGGCGCTGAGCGACGGTTTGCCGACGACGGTCACCGCGCACCCGGTGACGTCGCGGACGACGGCGCTGATCGCCCGGGACGTGCCCAGCGACCTGCCCTCCGCGGTCGCGAAGAACAGCGACTGCGAGGCGCTGTAGAACTCGGCCCCCTCGAGGACGGCGAAGCAGGCCGCCTCCAGGGACTCGAAGGTCAGCTCCTGCCGGTACCAGCCGGCCATGACCGCGTCGCACCGGGCTCCCCGCACCGGTGGCAGCGTCTCGATGCCCGCCGCCTCCAAGGGCTCGGTGATCCCCTTGCCACCCAGCACCATCACCCGCCGGTGACCGCGCTCGAGGAACACGTCCACCGCGCTGGAGGCCGGCGTCAACGCCTTGTCGGCGGCGACCGGCAGGCCGAGCTGCTGCAGGGCGTCCGCGCACTGTGCCGGCGTCTTCACCGTGCCGTTGGTGAAGACGCAGAACGGGATCGCGCGGTCGTGCAGCGTCTGCACGAGGTCCAGCGCACCCGGCAGCGGCCGCAGCCCCTGGTTGTTGCGATCGCCCAGGACCAGCGTGCCGTCCATGTCGAGGACGAAGCCGCGTACGCGCCGCAGCCGGTCGAGGGCGGGGTCAGGCAACGGGGGTCCCTCCGGAGGCACGGCGGACGGACATGCGCAGGCCCGGCGTGGTGACGGCGAGGTCGTGGACGGACGACCGCGACCCGAGTTCCCGCAGCAGGGTGAGCACGGGGGCCAGCGAGGGGTTGAAGTGCCGTGGGGCCGGCCCGGCCGCGAGCATGGCGTCGACCTGGTCCTCGGGCATGTGCGCCCGCAGGAGCAGCTCCTCGTCGCTGATCCCCCGGCGGAACTGCTTCCGCAGCTCGGCGGGCGCCGGTGGGGGCGGCTCCGCGGCCAGCTCGCGCGCCCGCGGCCGGTCGAGGATGCGGTCCTGCACGGTCGGGTCGATCGGTGCGGTCGGCCGGCCGAAGCTGCCCAGCACGTACCTGATGACCTGGTCGGGCACATTCGCGTACCGCTCGCCGATCACGTTGAACAGCGCCTGGGACACGACCATCTGCGGGAACGGCGTGACCATGATCGGGTGGCCCAGCTCGGCCCGCACGGCCCCGACCTCCTCGACCAGCGCCTCGAACCGGTGCTCCATGCCGATCTCGCGGAGCTGCCGCCGGGTCGTCGTCATCACGCCGCCGGCGATCTGGTGGTGCAGGAACGCCGCGTCGAAGTCCTGCGGCCGGCCGACCGGCAGCTCCTCCGCCACCGCCAGCCCGTCGAAGAAGTCGCAGACCAGGCCGAGGGCGCGGTCGTCGACGTCGACCCGGTGGCCCATCTCCCGCAGGTTGGTCACCGTCCGCCGCGCCTCCGGCAGCGACGAGCCGTTGCCCAGAGCACCGCTGCCCACCTGCACGACCTCGACGCCCAGCTCCGGCGCGATCGAGTACGTCAGCGGGGAGAGCCCGATGGTGGCGTGCGAGTGCAGCTCCAGCGGCGTGCCGGCCAGCTGCCCGACGATCGCCGGCAGCAGCGTCCGGGCGCGCTCGGCGGAGAGGATCCCGGCCGGGTCCTTCACGTAGGCGCGGTCGAAGTTCGGATCGGCGGCGAACTGCCGGGCCAGGTCGGCGTAGAAGGCGTCGTCGTGCACCACGCTGATCGTGAAGGTGAGCGCCCCGATCACCTCGTCGACTCCGGCCTGCTTGAGGCGGCGCGCGGTCTCGCGGGCGGCGTCCATGTCGTGCATCGGGTCCAGGACGACGACCCGGTCGATCCCGTTGACGACGAGCCGGTCGTAGACCAGCTGCATGGTCTCGGGATGGGAGTTCTGCCAGCTGATGAACCGGAACCCGGTGCCGATGAACTGCAGCTTCGTCGTCGGCATGACCGCCCGGGTCAGCCGCAGCCGCTCCCACGGGTCCTCGCGGTGGGTGCGGACGGCGACGCCCATCGCGGTGCTCGAGCTGTAGTCCAGCGCCCGGAAGCCGACCCGTTCCAGCAGCGGGGCGACCTGCGCGACGTGCGCCGTCCGCAGGCCGGTGGCGCCCCAGAGGCTCTGGTTGCCGTCACGGAGCGACACGTCGACCAGTCCCACGTCGGCCATCAGCGCGCCCCCACCAGCTGGGAGTCCAGGAAGCGTTCGAAGAACGTCGTGTCGACTCCCCCGGCGCCGAACTCCGGATCGGCCAGCAGCGCCCGGTGCACCGGCACCGTCGTCGTCACGCCGTCGATCCGCAGCAGGTCCAGGGCGGCACGGGCCCGGGCGACCGCGTCGTCCCGGTCGGTGCCGTGCACGATCAGCTTGGCCAGCAGGGAGTCGTAGTAGGGCGGGACGACGGAGCCGCCCTGCACGTGGGTGTCCACCCGCAGGCCGTCGCCCACCGGCAGCACGACCCGGTCGATCCGGCCCGGCGAGGGGCGGAAGCCGTGGGCCCAGTCCTCGGCGTTGATCCGGCACTCCACGGCGTGCCCGGTGAGGACGACGTCCTCCTGCCGGAGCCGCAGCGGCAGCCCCTCGGCGACGGCGAGCTGCTCGGCGACCAGATCCAGGCCGGTGACCATCTCGGTGACCGGGTGCTCCACCTGGATGCGGGCGTTCATCTCCAGGAAGTAGAAGGTGCCGCGCTCGCGGTCGACCAGCAGCTCCACGGTGCCCAGACCGCGGTAGTGCAGGTGCTCGGCGAGGGCGAGCGCCGCGGCGGCCATCTCCGCGCGCAGGGCGTCGGGCAGCAGCGGCGCCGGCGCCTCCTCGAACAGCTTCTGGTACCGCCGCTGGACGGAGCAGTCGCGGTCGCCGAGCACCACGGCGCGCGAGCCGTCGCCCAGGACCTGCACCTCGACATGTCGACCTGACGACACGAACCGCTCCAGGTAGACCCGCGGGTCGCCGAACGCGGCGGCGGCCTCGGAGACCGCGAGGTCGAGGGTGCGGGCCAGGTCGGTCGGCCCGGGGACGAGCTTCATGCCCCGGCCGCCACCGCCACCGACCGCCTTCACCAGCAGCGGGTAGCCCACCTCGGCGGCCACCGCCCGCGCCTGCTCCACGTCCGCCGCCTCGCCGCCGGGGACGACGGGCAGTCCGGCGGCCACCGCGTGCGAGCGGGCGGTCAGCTTGTCGCCCACCGCCTCCAGCGACTCCGCCGTCGGTCCCACGAAGGCGATCCCCGCGGCCGTGCAGGCCCGGGCCAGCGAAGGGTTCTCCGACAGGAAGCCGTAGCCGGGGTGCACCGCGTCCGCGTCCACCGCCTGCGCCACCCGCACGACGGCGGCCGGGTCGAGGTAGCTCCGGGCGGCGTCGGCCGGCCCGAGACGAACGACGCGGTCGGCCAGCCGCGCGGGGAGCGAATCGAGGTCGACGTCGGAGGCAGCCAGCACCGACTCGACGCCCAGCCGCATGCAGGTGCGGATGACGCGGGCCGCGATCTCGCCCCGGTTGGCGATCAGCAGCCGCCGGATACGTCTCGTCATGCCGGGTCCACGACGAGCAGCACGGCATCGGCTTCGGCGAATTCGCCGTTCCCGAGGCGGAACT
>DASQTE010000270.1:0-12463 GCA_035642035.1 Blastococcus sp. | reverse complement strand
CTTCGGGTCGACCAGGATCATCCGCAGCTGCTCGGGCGTCGCGCGCAGCAGCAGCGAGGTCAGCAGCGAGTTGATGCAGCTCGACTTGCCGGCACCGGTGGCACCGGCCACCAGCAGGTGCGGCATCTTCGCCAGGTTGGCGCAGACGAAACCGCCCTCGATGTCCTTGCCGAGGCCCACCAGCATCGGGTGCGGGTCCTGCTTGGCCGCCTGCGACCGCATGACGTCGCCCAGGCTGACCGTCTCGCGGTCGGTGTTGGGCACCTCGACGCCCACGGCGGACTTGCCGGGGATCGGCGCCAGGATGCGGATGTTGTCGTTGGCCACCGCATACGCCAGGTTCTTGGTGAGCGCGGTGATCTTCTCGACCTTGACGCCGCTGCCCAGTTCCACCTCGTAGCGGGTGACGGTGGGTCCCCGGGTGAAGCCGGTGACGTCGGCATCGATGTTGAACTGCGTCAGCACACCGCGGATCGACTCGATGACGACGTCGTTCGCCTTCGACGACGCCTTGTGCGGCGTACCCGGGCGCAGCACGGACAGCGGCGGCAGCGTGTAGTTGCCCTCCACCGGCTGGATGGCCAGCTGCTCGGGCTCGGTGATCGGCGGCAACTCCTCCGGCGGCGCGGTCCGGTCGACGACCGGGGAGCGCCCGGGGGTGCGCAGCTCGGTGTGCTCGGGCTCGGTGGTGAGGGTGGCCTCCGGCGCGGCCGCGAAGGCGGCGTGGTCGATCGGGCCGGTCGTGCGGAGGTCCTCGGACAGGGACTTCCGCCGCGAGCGGCGGCCGCTGGGCTCCTCGTCCTCGTCGTCGAAGTCCTCGTCGTCGTAGTCCTCGCCGCGGCCGAGCAGCCAATCACCCAGCTCGCCCAGCCGATCGGGGAGCTGGTGGACGGGCGTGGCGGTGATGACCAGCAGACCGAAGAACGTGACGAGCACGAGCAGGACGACGGCGACGGCCGTCCCCACGCCGGCCTCCAGCGGCATGCCCACGGCCCAGCCGATCAGGCCGCCCGAGCCGGGCACGCCGGCGGCCGGAGCAGCGGGCGTGCCGAGGAGCTGGGCGATGCCGAGGACCGCCGCGATCGTGCACAGCCAGCCGATCGCCAGCCGCCCGCGCGCCTCCGGTCGCGGGCCGCGACGCAGCAGCCGCAGGGCGGCGAAGAACAGGACGACGGGCAGCACCATGACCAGCGACCCGACGACCCAGCGGACGCCGGCGGTCAGCGCCTCGCCGACCGGGCCGATGCCGTTGCTCCAGGCGGCCGCGCCCAGCACGATCGCCAGTCCGAGGACGGCGAGACCGACGCCGTCCCTGCGGTGCTCGGGCGCGAGCGGC
Source organism: Blastococcus sp. (assembly GCA_035642035.1). Classification (GTDB taxonomy): domain Bacteria; phylum Actinomycetota; class Actinomycetes; order Mycobacteriales; family Geodermatophilaceae; genus Blastococcus_B. The sequence goes on along the minus strand of DASQTE010000270.1, from coordinate 11,127 downwards.
TCGGCCTCCTCCGGGCGGGCTACCGACCGGGCCAGCCCGCCGGCCCCACGGGCGAGCAGGTTCCAGCTGCCGGTGACGACACCCCACAGGCCGGGTGAGCTCTTCTTCTTCGCGGCGGTGCGGCGGTTGGCGGTGCTGCGCTTGGCGGCCGGCCGCTTCTTGCTCGCGGCCGTCGAGCCGGACCGGCTGCGGGTGGCCGCCGGTCGACGCGTCGACGTACTGCGGGCAGGCATGTGTCGGACGGTAATCGCCTATCGCCCCCGTTTCGGGCAGGCCGGAGCTCGTGTCCCCTCCCGGCGGTGCGGGCCCTAACGTCACGGCCATGGTTCCCCCTCCCCTCCCCCACGGCGCCTGGCCCACCCCGATCACCTCGGAACTCGTCGTCCGCGCCGCCGCCGTGCTCGGTGAGGTGGTCGTCGACGGCGACGACGTGTGGTGGTCGGAGTCACGGCCGGCCGAGGGCGGGCGTTCGGTGATCGTCCGCCGCACGGCCGACGGGACGGTCGCGGACGTCCTCCCGGCGCCGTGGAACGCCCGCACCCGGGTGCACGAGTACGGCGGGGCGGCGTGGACGGTCGCGGGCGGCACGCTGTGGTTCACCGAGTTCTCCGACCAGCGGCTGTACCGGCTGGAGCCGGGCAGTGACGCGCCGGTCGCCGTCACGCCGGAGCCCGCCGTCCCGGCCGGGGTGCGGCACGCCGATCTGCAGGTGCTGCCCGACGGGCAGCTGCTGGCGGTGCGCGAGACCCATCCCGCCTCGGGCGGTGCGGCCGACGTGGTCGACGAGCTCGTGCGGGTCGGCCCGGAGGGGACCGAGGTGCTGGTGTCGGGACCGGACTTCGTCTCCGATCCCCGCCCCTCCCCCGAGGGCGACGCGCTCGCCTGGCTGCAGTGGGACCACCCGCACATGCCGTGGGACGCCGCCCGGCTCGTCGTCCGCGGGGCGGACGGGCGGGAGCACCCGATGGCCGGCGGATCCGGCGAGTCGGTGGTGCAGCCGGGGTGGGGCTCGGACGGCACGCTCTGGTTCCTCTGCGACCGCACGAACTTCTGGTCCCTGTACCGGCGGCGCCCGCACGGTGAGGTGGAGCTGGTCCTCGACCTGGGCAGCGACATCGGCGGCCCGCAGTGGCGGTTCGGCCAGAGCCGGTACGCACTGCTGTCCGACGGGCGGGTGGTGCTCGCCTACGGCGCGGCCGGCACCGACCGGCTCGCCGTCCTGGAGGACGGCGGCCTGCGCGAGCTGGACGTGCCCTGGAGCACCTTCCGGTACGTGCGGGCCCAGGGGACGTCGGTGGTCTGCCTGGCCGCGAGCCCGTCGAGCGAGCCGGTCGTGCTCCGGGTCGACGTCGACAGCGGCGCGCAGGAGGTCCTGCGCCCGGCGCGCGACCTCGGCCTGGACCCCGCCTGGTTCGCCGTCCCCGAGCACGTCACCTTCCCCACCGAGGACGCCGGGACGGGCATCGGGGAGGCGCACGCGCTCGTCTACCCGCCGACCAACCCGGAGGCCACGGCACCGGACGGCGACCTGCCGCCGCTGCTGGTGGTCGTGCACGGTGGGCCGACCGCCGCCGCCGTCCCGGTGCTGAGCCTGGATGTGCAGTACTGGACGTCGCGCGGCTTCTGCGTCGCGGACGTCGACTACCGCGGGTCCGTCGGCTACGGCCGCCGGTACCGGGACGCGCTGCAGGGCCGCTGGGGCGTCGTCGACCTCGACGACGTCGTCGCCTGCGCGCGCTTCCTCGCCGACAGCGGGCGGGTCGACCCGGCCCGGATGGCGATCCGCGGCGGATCCGCCGGTGGCTACACGACGCTCGCCGCGCTGACGATGCGGCCGGGCGTCTTCACGGCCGGTGCCAGCCACTACGGCGTCGCCGACCTGGGCGCCCTCGCCGCCGAGACGCACAAGTTCGAGTCCCGGTACCTGGACGGGCTCGTCGCCCCGTGGCCGTCGGGCCGGGCCGTGTACGACGAGCGGTCGCCGATCAACCACGTCGACGCCCTCGACACCCCGCTGGCGGTCTTCCAGGGCGACGAGGACGCCGTGGTGCCGCCGGACCAGGCCGAGGCGATCGTCGCCGCGCTGCGCGAGAAGGGCGTGCCGCACGCCTACCGGCTGTTCGAAGGCGAGCAGCACGGCTTCCGGAAGGCGGCGAACATCCGTGCCGCCCTGGACGGCGAGCTGTCGTTCTACGCCCAGGTGTGGGGCTTCGAGCTGCCGGCGGCGGAGGGCATCGAGCCGATCGCCGTGTCGACGTCGGCATGACCCGGCCACCTGGCGGCGTCCGGCCGGTCCGGGAGTCCGAGCTCCCCCTGCTGCGGGAGATCGAGCGCGCCGCCGGGTCGCTGTTCGCCGCTCGCGGCATGGATCTGGTCGCCGAGGACGACCCGCCGACGATCGCCACGCTGGCGGAGTACCTCCGCGAGGACCGGGCCTGGGTCCGCACCGACCAGGACGACCACCCGGTCGCCTTCCTGCTCGCGGAGGTCGTCGACGGGTGCGCCCACCTGGAGCAGGTGAGCGTGCACCCGCATTGGGCCCGCCGACGGCTCGGGCAGGAACTGATCGAACACCTCGCGACCTGGGCCGTGGAACATCGTCTGCCGGCGATCACGCTGACCACCTATGTCGACGTGCCGTGGAACGGCCCGTACTACGCAGGACTGGGCTTCCGCTTCCTGGCCGACGAGGATCTGACACCAGGGCTCGTGCGCATCCGCCGCTCGGAGACCGACCGCGGCTTGGACCGGTGGCCTCGGGCCGCGATGCGGCGGGAGGTCAGACCTCGAGAACGGTCGGGATGATCATGGGGCGGCGGCGGTGGGTGTCCGACACCCACTTGCCGACGGTCCGCCGCACGATCTGCGACAGCCGGTGCGAGTCGACCTCGTCGTCCTGGAGGGCGCGCCTGAGGTTGTCCTCGACCAGCGTCAGCACCTCGTCGAAGGCGGACGGGTCGTCGGAGAAGCCCTTGGTCGACAGGTGCACCGGGCGCACGATCGTCCGCGTCGACGGTTCGATGACGACGGTGAGCGCGACGAAGCCCTCGTCGCCGAGGATCCGCCGGGCCTGCAGCGACTCCTCGCCGACGTCGCCGACGTTGAGCCCGTCGACGTAGACGTTGCCGATCGGCACGCTGCCGACGATCGACGCCTTGCCGTCGACGAGGTCCACCACGACGCCGTCCTCGGCGAGGATCACGCGGTCGCGCGCCATCCCGGTCTCCTCCGCCAGTGCGGCGTGGGCGCGCAGGTGCCGCCACTCGCCGTGCACCGGCATCAGGTAGCGCGGCTTGGCCACGTTGAGCAGGGTGCGCAGCTCACCGGCCGGCGCGTGGCCGGAGACGTGCACCCGCGCCGTCTCCTTGTGGACCACGGTGGCGCCCAGCCGGGCCAGGCCGTTGATCACCTTGTAGACGGCGGTCTCGTTCCCGGGCACCAGCGACGACGCGAGGACGACGGTGTCGCCCGCCTCGATGGTGACCTGGTGGTGGTCGCCGCGGGCCATGCGACCGAGTGCCGACAGCGGCTCGCCCTGCGAGCCGGTGCTGACCAGGACCACCTGCTCCGGCGGCATCGCGGCGGCGTCGTCGAGGGACACCATGAGCCCGGGGGCGACGCGCAGCAGTCCGAGGTCGCGGGCGACGCCCATGTTGCGGACCATCGAGCGGCCGACGAAGGCGACCTTGCGGCCGTGCGTCTCGGCGCAGTCGAGCACCTGCTGGATGCGGTGCACGTGGCTGGCGAAGCTCGACACGATGAGCCGCTGGGTCGCCCGCGCGAACACGTCGTCGAGCACCGGGCCGATGCTGCGCTCGGGGGTGACGAAGCCGGGGATCTCCGCGTTGGTCGAGTCGGCCAGCAGCAGGTCGATGCCGGTGTCACCCAGCCGCGCGAAGGCCCCCAGGTCGGTCAGGACGCCGTCCAGGGGCAGCTGGTCCATCTTGAAGTCGCCGGTGTGCACGAGGACCCCGGCCGGTGTGTGCACGGCGACGGCGAGCGCGTCGGGGATCGAGTGGTTCACCGAGATGAACTCGCAGTGGAACGGCCCGGCGAGGTGGTCGTCGCCCGCGGCGACCTCCACCAGCGTCGGGTCGAGGCGGTGCTCGCGCAGCTTGGCAGCGACCAGCGCGAGGGTGAACCGCGAGCCGACCAGCGGGATGTCCTCGCGCAGCCGCAGCAGGTACGGGATGGCGCCGATGTGGTCCTCGTGCCCGTGGGTGAGGACGACGGCGGTGATGTCGTCCAGCCGGTGCTCGATGACGCCGAAGTCGGGGAGGATCAGGTCGATGCCCGGCTGCTCGGCCTCCGGGAACAGGACGCCGCAGTCGATGACCAGCAGCTTGCCGTCGAACTCGAGGACGGCCATGTTCCGGCCGATCTCGCCGAGCCCACCCAGCGCCATGACGCGCAGCCCGCCCGCGGGCAGCGGGGGCGGGGCCTTCAGGTCGAGATGCGGCTGGGTGACCTGACCACTCACGAGCCCTCCTCGCTGGCGCTCGTCGTGCCCGCTCGCGCCACCGCTGTGCTCATCGGTGAGCTCGCAAGCTCGCTCACAACGCGATGCCGCCCGCGACAAGGTCCTCCCGCAACCGCGCCACCTGCCCGGGCGTCGCGTCGATCAGCGGCGGCCGGACCGGGCCGGACGGCAGGGCGAGCTCGCGCAGCGCCGCCTTGACCATGATCACGCCCTGGCTGCGGAAGATGCCGGTGTAGACCGGCAGCAGGCTCTCGTTGACCGCCCGGGCCTTGACCAGGTCGCCGGACTCGACGGCGGCGATCAGCTCGGCCAGCCGCGGCCCCACGAGGTGCCCGACGACGCTGACGACGCCGACCGCGCCGAGCGAGAGCAGCGGCAGGTTGAGCATGTCCTCGCCGGAGTAGTACGCGAGATCGGTGCGGGCCAGCGTCCAGGCGACCGCGCCGAGGTCGGACTTGGCGTCCTTCACCGCGACGATGTTCGGGTGCTCCGCGGCCCGCACCAGCGTCTCCACCTCGATGGGGATCGAGGACCGCGGCGGGATGTCGTAGAGCATCACCGGCAGGTCGGTGGAGTCCGCGACCGCGGTGAAGTGCCGGAGCAGCCCCTCCTGCGGCGGGCGGTTGTAGTACGGCGTCACGACCAGCAGCCCGTGCACCCCGAGCCGGGCGGCCGATCGCGCCTTCTCGATCGAGTGCGCGGTGTCGTTGGTGCCGACGCCGGCGATGACGGTCGCGCGGTCGCCGACGGCGTCCATCACGACCTCGAGAACGGCGTGCTGCTCGCTGTCGCTGATCGTCGGCGACTCCCCCGTCGTGCCGAAGACCACGAGGCCGTCGTGCGACTGCCGGTCGACCAGGTGCGCGGCCAGCTCCTGGGCGCCGGCGAGGTCGATCGAGCCGTCCTCGGCCAGCGGGGTCACCATCGCCGTGAGCACGCGGCCGAAGGGCCGGGCGGGGTCGCTGGTCATGAGGAGAATCTACCCAGCGGTGGGAACCGGATCCCGGACGTACTCCGACACGGCGTACCGCAGCCCGGACGACGGCGAGAGGTCCCAGCCCTGATCCGGCGTCCGCCCGGCCAGGCGCCACTCCGCCCCGATCGCCGGCGCCCACGTGTCGCCGTCGACCGCCACGTCGACGTCGGTGACCACGAGGCGGTCGGCGTGCGGCAGGAACGCGGCGTAGACCGCTCCGCCGCCGATCACCCAGAGCGGTCCGCCGTCGTCGAGCACCTCGGCCACCGACCCGGCGCGCCGGGCCCCCTCCGCAGACCAGTGCGGGTCGGAGGTGAGGACGACGTTGGTCCGGCCAGGCAGTGGGCGGAACCGCTCGGGCAGCGACTCCCACGTGCGCCGGCCCATGACGACGGTGGACCCGGTGGTCAGCGTGCGGAACAGCTTCAGGTCCTCGGGGAGGTGCCAGGGCAGGCCACCGGAGGCGCCGATGACGCGGTCCCGGGCCTGCGCCCAGATGAGCGCGACCGGCCGGGCAGGCGCGCTCACACCGCCACGGCTGCGCGGATCGCCGGATGGGGCCGGTAGCCGTCCACGGCGAAGTGCTCGTAGGTGTAGTCGAACAGCGACGGCGCCGGGGCCAGGTCGAGGGTGGGGAACGGGCGCACCTCGCGGGAGAGCTGCTCGCGCACCTGCTCGACGTGGTTGCTGTAGATGTGGCAGTCGCCGCCCACCCAGATGAAGTCCCCGGGTGCCAGGCCGACCTGGTCGGCGACCATGCGGGTCAGCAGCGCGTAGCTGGCGATGTTGAACGGCACGCCGAGGAACATGTCGGCGCTGCGCTGGTAGAGCTGGCAGGAGAGCTTGCCGTCGGCCACGTAGAACTGGAACAGGGCATGGCAGGGCGCCAGGGCCATGTCCGGCAGGGCGCCCACGTTCCACGCCGAGACGATCATGCGGCGGGAGTCGGGGTCGGAGCGCAGCGTCGAGAGGATGTTCGTGATCTGGTCGATCTGCTGGCCGTCGGGGGCGGGCCACGAGCGCCACTGGACGCCGTAGACCGGGCCGAGCTCCCCCTCGGGCGACGCCCACTCGTCCCAGATGGTGACGCCGTTGTCGCGCAGCCAGCCGACGTTGCTGTCGCCGCGCAGGAACCACAGCAGCTCGACGGCGATCGACTTGAAGTGCACCTTCTTGGTGGTCACGAGCGGGAAGCGCTCGGACAGGTCGTAGCGCAGCCGCTCGCCGAAGAGGCTCACCGTCCCGGTTCCGGTGCGGTCCTCCTTGGGCGTCCCCGTCTCGAGGATGCGTCGCAGGAGGTCCTCGTACTGGGTGTCGATCGGTGCGCCGTCCACGGGCCCGAGCGTACGTGCGGCCACCGACACGGAGCACCGGCCGCTCCCCTCCCGCACCACCGGCCCATCGGCTCCCGGCAGACTCCCCCGCATGGACTGGTGGCAGACCCTGCTGGCCGTCGTGGCCGGCGTCCTGTTGCTGTGGGCCGTCCTGCTCGCGCTGCTGTGGCGCGCCCGCCCCGAGGACCTCACCGTGCGCGAGGCGCTGCGGCTGCTGCCCGACCTCGTCCGGCTGGTGCGGCGGCTGGCCGCGGACCGGTCGCTCCCCCGCGGGGTCCGCGTCCGCCTCTGGCTGCTGCTGGCGTACCTGCTCTCGCCGGTGGACCTGGTCCCCGACGTCGTCCCGGTCCTGGGCTACGCGGACGACGTCGTCGTCGTCGCCCTCGCGCTGCGGTCGGTGGTGCGGCGGGCCGGCGGCGACGCCCTGGCGGCCGCCTGGCCCGGCGGACCGGCCGGGCTGGCGGTCGTGCAGCGGCTGGCCGGGCTGCCGGCGGCGTCAGGCCCCGACGTCCGCCCGGGCCGGGCCTGACGCGCCGGCGAGGTCGGCCGCCAGGTCGCCGGCGCCCGACACCACGACGTCGTCGAGCTCCAGCCAGTCGGCCATGAGGCGCAGCTCGTCGGCGAGGGCGTCCGCGACGACCGGCCGCTCGATGCCCTGCTCGCCGTGCACCGCCTGGACCCGCAGGATCCCCGCCTGCCGGTCGGCCTTCAGGTCGGCACGGGCGACGATCCGGTCGCCGAGCAGGAAGGGCAGCACGTAGTAGCCGTGCACACGCTTCGCCGCGGGCGTGTAGATCTCGAGCCGGTAGCGGAAGTCGAAGATCCGCTCCACGCGCGGCCGCTCCCACACCAGCGAGTCGAACGGGCTCAGCAGCGCCTGCGCCCGGATCCAGCGTGGTCTGCGTGCCTGCGGGTCCAGCCAGGCCGGGGCGCCCCAGCCGGCGACCTCGACCGGCAGCAGCTCGCCGGCGTCGGCCAGCTCCCCGATCGCCGTCCGGGCGGCCACCGGCTTGAGCCGGAAGTAGTCGCGAAGATCCCGCTCTGTGGCCACGCCGAGGGCGCGGGCGGCGGTGCGCACGAGCTCCCGGACCGCGTCGGCGGGGTCGGGGGTGGGCGTCTCGAGTACGGCGGCCGGCAGCACCCGGTCGGTGAGGTCGTAGACCTTCTCGAAGCTCGTCGTCCGGTGGGTCGCCGTGACCGCGCCGGTGAAGAACAGCCACTCGAGCGCGACCTTGCCCGCGTGCCAGTCCCACATGTCCCCGGACCGCTCCCGCCTGCCCTCGAGCAGGTCGCCGGCCTTGAGCGGACCCTCCGTGCGGACGCGCTCGAGGACCTCGGCGACGAAGCCGGGGCGGTCGCGCTGCAGCTGGACCATGTTGCCCCACGCGTGCTGCTCGGCCGCCGCCATGCGCCAGCGCAGGTACGGCTGGAGGCGGACCGGCAGGAAGGATGCCTCGTGCGCCCAGTACTCGAAGACCGCGTGACGCCGGGCGGTCAGGTCGTCGAGGGCGGCGCGCGGGTAGTTCCCGAGCCGGCTGAACGCGGGCAGGTAGTGCGAGCGCGACAGGACGTTCACCGAGTCGATCTGCACCACGGCGAGGCGTTCGACGAGCCTGCGCAGCTGCCGCGTGCCGACCCCGCCGGACGGACGCGGGTCGGCGAAGCCCTGCGCGGCGAGGGCGATGCGGCGGGCCAGGCCGGCCGGCAGCCGCTCGGGAACGGTCACGGCTGATCATGCTGCCGGGCGGGTGTGACATCCCGCCCGGCGAGCCGCCCGATCAGGTGGGTTCGACGGGCCGGGCGCCGACGCCCTGCGACGGGCGCCGGCGGGTCCGTGACTCCACGGTGATCACCCAGGCGACGGCGCCGATGATCACGGCGCCGCCCACCAGCACGTTGGAGGTGAGTGGCTCCGCCAGGAAGACCGCACCCAGCGCCACGGCGACCGCCGGGTTGACGTACGCGTACGTGGTGACCAGCGACAGCGGCGCCCGTGCGAGCAACCAGACGTAGGCGCTGTAGCCCAGCACGCTGCCGATCAGCACCAGGTAGGCGAACGCGAGCCAGGACGACGGCTCGGTCGCGGCGAGCTGCAGCCGCCCCCACTCCCCGCCCAGGGAGCCCAGGACGACCATCGCCGTCCCGCCGACCGCCATCTCCACCACGGTCGTCACGAACGGGTCGGCCGGCATCGGCCGCCGGGTCGCCAGCACGGTCCCGCACGACCAGAGCAGCGACGACAGGCACACCAGCAGGAGCGGCCCGAGGTCCGCCGCACCCCGCACGCCAGGCAGCAGCAGGACGGCGACACCGACCAGGCCGATGAGCAGGCCGGCGACCGTCGCGGCGGAGGGCCGGTCGCGCAGGATCGCGCGCAGCACCACGACCCAGAGCGGCGTCCCGGCGATGAGGAGGGCCGCCAGCCCGGAGTCGACGTTTTGCTCCGCGACGGCGACCAGCCCGTTGCCGCCCACCAGGAGGAAGAGGCCGGTGACCGCGGCGGTGACCAGCTCGGTCCGGGTCATCGCGAACGCCGCCCGGCCGCGGACCAGCAGGAGCGCCGTCAGCAGCACCAGGCCGGCGAGGAGGAAGCGCGTGCCCATCGCCAGCAGCGGCGGGAGTCCGCCCTCCACCGTGAACTTGATGGCCAGGTACGTGGAGCCCCAGACGACGTAGACGGTGCCGAGGGCCACCAGCACGGCCGGCGTGACCGGCTGGGCGGGTGCCGACGCCGGTGGATGCCCGGGCCGCGTCGTCGTCACGACGAGATTGGAACACTCGCCGACCGGGCCCCCGGCGGAGGGACCGCGGGCCGACCTACGCTGCCCCGGTGGATCCGTCGGCACCCTTCCCCCGCCTGACCGGGACGGCGGACGCCTCGGCGCGCCCGGCCCGGCCGGCCGAGGCCGCAGAGATCGCCCGGATCCAGGCGGTGGCCTGGCGGGCGGCATACCGGTCGGTGCTACCGCAGGAGCTCCTGGACACCTGGGACGAGGCGCAGGCCACGGCCAGCTGGCACGCCGCCGTCACCTCTCCTCCCACGCCTGGTCACGGCGTCCTGGTGGCGCTCGAGAGGCAGACCGTCGTCGGCTTCGCCGCCTACGGCCCCGCGGAACTCTCCGGCGGTGAGCTGCCTGACCCGTCGGGGCCGACGACGGAGATCTCCACCCTCCTCGTCGAGCCGCGGTGGGGACGCCGGGGACACGGGAGCCGGCTGCTCTCGGCCGTCGCCGACCTGGCCCGGGCGGGCGGCGCGACCCGTCTGCAGACCTGGCTGCTCGACGCGGACCGGGTGTCGGCAGGCTTCTACGAGTCGGCCGGGTGGGCGCCCGACGGCTGGGCCCGGACGCTCGACACGGGCGCGGAGCCGCTGCGGGAGGTCCGGTGGCACGCCCTGCTGGACGACGACCCGGCGACGACGCAGGAGGGAGCACGGTGACCTTCGAGGGCTTCCCCGACGAGGGGCTCGTCTTCTACGAGGGGCTGGAGGCTGACAACACCAAAACGTACTGGACCCGAGCCAAGAGCTCCTACGACGCGCACGTGCGGGCCCCGCTGCTTGCACTCCTCGAAGAACTGGCTCCGGAGTTCGGGATGGCCAAGGTGTTCCGTCCCTACCGCGACGTGCGGTTCAGCAACGACAAGACGCCGTACAAGACGCACCAGGGCGCGGTGATCCACCCCGAGGGACGAGCGGCCGCCTGGTACGTGCAGATCTCGGCCGACGGACTCCGGGTGGCCGGTGGCTGCTGGCGGCTGGAGTCCGACCAGGTCACCCGGTACCGGCGCGCCGTGGCGGACGAGGTCCAGGGGCCGCGGCTCCAGGCCGAGGTCGAGCGGCTGTCCGCGGGTGGATGGGCGATCGACGGCGAGCGACTGGTGCGGGTGCCTGCGGGCTTCGACGCGGACGCTGCCCGGCTCGACCTGCTGAAGCACAAGTCGCTGCACGCCGGCCGCTCGTGGGAGCCGGCGGACTGGCTGCACTCCCGCCAGGCGCTGGAGCGGGTCCGCGAAGCCTGGCGCGACCTCGCCGCGCTCAACGTGTGGCTGGACGACAACGTCGGCGCCACGACCAAGGAGCCCAGCCGCCGCCGGTGAGGCTTTGTCGGACGGTCGCCAGGATCGTCGGCGCGAAAGTCCCGGAACCGCCGGGGAATGGCGAAGGGCCCCAGCTTTCGCTGGGGCCCTTCGGAGGTGTTGTCCGGCGGCGTCCTACTCTCCCACCCCGTCTCCGGGGCAGTACCATCGGCGCTGGGAGGCTTAGCTTCCGGGTTCGGAATGTTGCCGGGCGTTTCCCTCTCGCCATGGCCGCCGTAACGCTGTGAACGTGTGTGAAC
>DASQTE010000269.1:0-4079 GCA_035642035.1 Blastococcus sp. | reverse complement strand
GGTCCTCGAGGTCATCGTCTACAGCGACCACGGCCGCAGCGTCGCCATCGTCGTGGAGGAGATCCTCGACATCGTCGACGGCGAGGCCGCCGTCCGCAGCGACATCGACGACCTGGGCCTGCTCGGCTCCGCCGTCCTCGGCGACAAGGTGACCGAGCTGCTCGACGTCCGGGCCGCGATCCTCGCCGCCGACCCGGCGTTCTACTCGGCTACTCCCGCCCCCGCGACGCCCCAGGGCGCCCCCACCTCTCTGCTGGAGGTCTGACGTGACCGCCCCCTCCCACGCCCCCGCCACCAGCGGGCAGCTGGCCACCTTCCGGCTGGACGGCGACCTGTACGGCATCGAGGTCGAGCACGTGCAGGAGGTGCTGCGCAGCCAGCAGCTCACCCGCGTGCCGCTCGCGCCGACCGCCGTCGCCGGGCTGATCAACCTCCGCGGCCAGGTCGTGACGGCGATCGAGCTGCGCGAGCGCCTCGGCCGGCCCCCGCGGCCCGCGGGCACCGACGCCGTCGTCATCGTCGTCCGGCTGCACGGTGAGGCGGTGAGCCTGCTCGTCGACTCGATCGCCGACGTGGTCGACGTCGACGCCGCCGACTTCGAGGCGCCGCCGGACACCCTCGAGGGCCAGGCACGGGAGCTGATCCGCGGCGCCTACAAGCTGCGCGGCCAGCTGCTGCTGGCCCTGGACGTCCACAAGGCCGTCAGCGCCTAAGCCTTCCCATGGTCATCACCGAGCCCCGGTCGATCCGTTCGCACACGGACCGGCCGGGGCTCGCGTGCGTCCCGGCACGTCCGGTGGACCGGCCTGCCCCCAACGGGGGAGAAAGTGCTCAACCTCCGGCACTGCTCTGCCGATCGGATGGCATGCACTGGCAGGGACGTGCTCGAGCGACGGGCACCCGTCTGTTCGTCGTCTACGCCGTGGCCAGCCTCGTGCCGGTCGTGGCGCTGGGCGCCGTGCTCGCGGACGGCATCCGCCAGGACGCCCGCGACCGTGGACTGGAGCTGGGACGCGCGCAGGCCGCCGTCGTCGGTGAGATGGTCGTCGCCCCGGCGCTGCAGGGCTCCGACCTGACGTCCGGGCTCAGCACCCAGGAGATGGCCCGGCTGCAGCGGGCCACCGACCTCGCGATCTTCCGGGGCTCGGTCGAGCGGCTGCGGCTGCGCGACTTCGACGGCTCGGTCCTCTTCTCCGACGACGGCCTCGCCGCGCCCGAGGTGACCCCCGGCGCCGCGCCGAGGACGGTGGCGGACCGCGCCGCCGAGGCCGCCGCGGTCGCCGGCTCGGCCGGCTTCCAGGTCGCGGCGTCCGGCGACGCCCACGTGACCATCCTCGACGGGGACTCCCCCGGCATCCAGGTCTTCCAGCCGGTCGTCGGCGACGCCTCCGGCCGGTCGGTCGGGGTGCTGGAGGTCGTGCTGCCGTACGCCGCCATCGCCGCCGAGGTCGAGGAGGCGAAGAGCCGGACCTACTGGCGGCTGGGCGCCGGCCTGGCCGTCCTCCACCTGGTCCTGGCCGCCATCTCCTGGTCGAGCACCCGCCGGCTGCGCCGGCAGGCGGCCGAATCGGCGCACGCCGCCCTGCACGACCCCCTGACCGGCCTGCCCAACCGCGAGCTGTTCCGCCAGCAGGCCGAGAGCGCGATCCGCCGGTCGGGTGGGTGCGCGGTCGCGCTGGTCGACCTGGACCGGTTCAAGGAGGTCAACGACACCCTGGGCCACCACGCGGGCGACCAGCTCCTGCGCGAGGTGGCGCGCCGGCTGGCCGCCACGGTACGGGCCGAGGACACCGTCGCCCGGCTCGGCGGCGACGAGTTCGGCCTCCTGCTCCCCGGCATCGTCGACTCCGCCGCCGCGCTGGACCTGATCCACCGGGTGAGCGAGGGGCTGTCGACCCGGCTCGTCCTCGAGGGCGTTCCCCTGACCCCCGAGGCCAGCTTCGGCATCGCCCTGCACCCCGCGGACGGCGACACGCTCGAGGAGCTGCTCACGCACGCGGACGCGGCCATGTACGAGGGCAAGCGGGGCACGTCGGCGGTCGTCGTGTACGACCGGGCCCTGACCGGCTCGCCGTCGCACCACCTGAGCATCCAGCACGACCTGCGCCTGGCGATCGAGCGGGACGAGCTGCGCCTGGAGTACCAGCCGCAGGTCGACCTGCGCACCGGCCGCACCGCGACCGTCGAGGCCCTCCTCCGCTGGCAGCACCCGTCCCGCGGCCTGCTGGCCCCGGTCGAGTTCCTGCCCGCCGTCGAGCACACCGCGCTCATGGGGCCGCTGACCGAGTGGGTGGTGGCCCGTGCCGCGGCCGACTGCGCCGCCTGGACCCTCGACGGCCGGGACTGGGTCGTCGCGGTCAACGTCTCGGCCCGGAACCTGCACGAACCGGACTTCGGGGGCACCGTCGCCCAGCTGGCCGGGCAGGCAGGGCTGCGCCCCGGTCAGATGCAGATCGAGGTGACCGAGACGGCGCTGCCGGTCGACCCCGACGCGGCCGCGGCGGCGCTCGCCACCCTGGCTGCCTATGGCTTCGGCACCGCGCTCGACGACTTCGGCGTCGGGTACGCCAGCCTCTCCCACCTGCGTTCCCTGCAGCTCACCGAGGTCAAGATCGACCGCGCCTTCGTGGCCGGGGTGGCCGAGGTCGGCGAGGACCGCGAGGTGGTGGCGGCGCTGATCCAGCTCGCGCACGGCCTCGGGCTCTCCGTCTGCGCGGAGGGCGTCGAGACCGTCGAGGCGGCCGACTGGCTGCGCCAGGTCGGCTGCGACCGGGCGCAGGGCTACTACTTCTCCCGGCCCGTGCCCTGGACCGACCTCGCCCCCGACGACCACTGGTCTCCCGGCCAGCCCGCCACCGACTCCCGCACGAAGGTGATGTCATGACCCGGACCAGGCTCAGCCGGTTCTCCCTGGCGCTCGCGACGCTGCTGTTCCTGACCGCCTGCGGCGACGGCGGGACCGTGGCCGAGCAGCCGGACGGCCCGCCGCCCCTGGCCGTGGACGACGAGATCCGGGCGCTGCTGCCCGACGACGTCCGCGACGCCGGGTCGCTCACCATCGCCACCGAGCCGTCGTACCCGCCGGCGTCGTCGTTCGCGGCCGACGGGCGGACCATCGTCGGGTTCGAGCCCGACCTCGCCGCGGCGCTCGGGGAACTCCTGGGCGTGCAGGTCGAGTTCCGGGCCGAGGCCTTCGACACGGTGCTGGACGGCCTGACCGCGGGCCACTACGACGCCGTCATGAGCGCCATGACGGACACGCCCGAGCGCCGGGCGGGCGCGGACTTCGTGAACTACTTCCGTGCCGGGTCGGCGATCGTCATCCAGCGGGGCAACCCCCGCGGCATCCACGACCTGGGCGGCCTGTGCGGTGAGACCGTCGCCGTCGAGGCCGGCACCGTCCACCTGGACCTCCTCGCACGGAGCCAGGAGGAATGCGGGGACACGCCGATCGTCGTGATCGAGTCCTCCAGCAACGACGACGCCCTCCTGGAGCTGCGCACCGGCCGGGCGAGCGCGGTGCTCACCGACTACCCGCCGGCGGTGGTCGCGACGACCGACGAGCGCACCCAGGCGTACTTCCAGCTCGCCTCCGACGTGCAGTACGAGCCCGGCCTCTACGGCATCGCCGTCTCCCGCGACCGTGCCGCGCTGCGAGACGCGCTGACGGCGGCACTGGGCAGCCTGGTCGAGTCCGGGCACTACCAGCACGTGCTCGACGACTGGGACGTCGCCAGCGGTGGGGTGTCGGTCGTGACCGTGAACGGCGGGGCCGCCTGATCAGATCTCGTGACTGCCGGTAGTCGTACCGGCACCTGGACGCGCCAGACACGCGGCCGTCCCCCTCGCGCACTCCCGCGATGGGGTGACGGTCGCGTGGCGTTCCCGGCCGATCACCGCGAGCATGGTCCGACCCACCCCTGGAGGCGACCGTGCCCTACTCCCTGGTCAGCGCCGCGACGCTCGGCTTCGACCTGGTGCGGCTCCCTGCGGGCCGCGCCGTCGCCGGCGTCCTCCTGACCGGTCTCGGGGCCGACGCGGGCGCTCTCGGGCACCTGGCCGCGGCGGACCCGGGCCGG
>DASQTE010000268.1:0-7372 GCA_035642035.1 Blastococcus sp. | reverse complement strand
GCCCAGACGGCCGCGCCGCCGAGGTGCTCGGTGAGCCGGTCCAGCCGGTGCACCGGTGAGGGCCCGAACAGCAGGGGGTAGCGGGGGAAGTCAGCGAGACTCATGGTCGTCCTCCAGCTCGGACAGCAGCGCCGTCCAGATCTCGGTGGTGGTGGCGACGGCGGCGGCGACGTCGTGGGTCGCGCAGGCAGCGATCAGGCGGTCGTGCAGCTCGACCGAGGACCGCCCGCTCTCGGTCGCGAAGCGCCGCCGTTCCAGGCGGCGGATCGCGGGGGTGAAGCGGGCGACGGTCGCGAGGACCGCCGCGTTGCCGCAGCGGGCGAGCAGCACCCCGTGCAGGTCGTCGTCGGCCGCCATGGCGGCGTCGACGTCCGCGGCAGCGAGCGCCGTCGCGAAGCGCTCGTTGGCCGCGCGGAGGGCGGCGAGGTCCTCGTCTGCGAGCAGCGGCACCGCTTCCCGTGCCGCCAGCTCGTGCATCGAGCGCACGACCACGGCGGCCTCCCGGACCTGCTGCGGGACCAGCGGGGTGACCCGGGTGTGGCTCTGCGGCTTGGCCTCCACCAGGCCCTCGTCCGCCAGCCGGGCCAGCGCGGCGCGCACCGGGGCGACGGACAGTCCCAGCCGCTCGGCGAGATCGGCGTCCTTGATGACCTCGCCGGGTGCGAGGTCGCCGGTGACGATGGCCTCCCGCAGGAGCGTCAGTGCCTGGTCGCGCAGCAGCACGCGACGGACGGGGGGCAGGGGGCGGCTCACAACTGACATCTCAGATGTCAGATGCCTCGTCGTCAAGTCCCGGCGTCCCCGCCGACGTCCTGGATCACCGTTCCGGGTCCTGGCTCACCGTCCACCCTGAGCCAGGATCCGGAACGATCAGGTGACCTGATCAACCCGGGCGGGTCCGTTGCGGTGGTTGGCGGTCGAGGCCCTCGTGGCCGGCGCCCGGCATGCCTAGCGTCGGCGCGGTGATCGACTGGCAGACCGACCCGGCCATGGCCGCCGCTCACTTCGCGCACCGGCTGGCGGTGGAGACCGACGTCAGCGACGTCGCCGCGGCCATGGAGTCGGGCCGGCCGGGCTTCGTGCTGCTGGACAGCCGCAGCGTGAACTCCTGGGCGCAGGGGCACGTGCCCGGCGCCGTCCACCTGCCGGGGCGCGAGATTGCCGTCCGGGCGCCGGCAGAGCTGGACCGGTCCGTCCCTGTCGTCACCTACTGCTGGGGCCCGGGCTGCAACGGCGCCACCCGCGCGGCCCTCGCGCTGGCCACCCTCGGCTTCCGGGTGCGCGAGATGATCGGCGGCTTCGAGTACTGGGCGCGGGAGGGCCTCCCGGTCGAGACCGCCGACGGCGTGCACCGGCCGGCGGTGGACCCGCTGACCGCGCCCGCCGGCATCAGCTGCGGGTGCTGAGGTCCGGGGCCGGGTCGTCGGCGAGGCGGGCCCACAGCAGCTCGTCGTGCTTCACGCCGTCGCCGTAGCGGAAGGAGCGGCGCAGCCGGCCCTCGAAGGTGAAGCCGGCCTTCTCGGCGACGCGGCCCGAGGCCTCGTTCTCGACGGCGTGGCAGAGCTCGATCCGGTCGATCGGCAGCGCGCCGAACCCCCAGCGGCAGACGGCGTCCGTCGCGATCGCGGCGATCCCGCGGCCGCGCGCCTCGGGGGCGGTCCAGTAGCCGATCTCCGCGTCGTTCTGCAGCCGGTCGATCGAGTGCAGCGACACCGAGCCCAGCAGGACGCCGGCGTCGTCCACCACCACCCAGGAGGCATGGCTGCCGCTGGTCCAGTCCAGCCGCCGGCCGACCAGGGCCAGCGCGTCCTCCCGGGTGACCACCCCGCTGCCGTTCCACAGCCGCAGGTCCGGGTCCTGGAACGCCTTCCAGACGGCGTCGACGTCCTCGGGTCGCCACGGCCGGAGCCGGAAGGCCCCGGCCGTCAGCTCGACCGGCTCGATCGGTTCCGGGCCCACGCTCTCCATCGCCCGATCGTGCCCGAGCGGCTCAGCCCTCCGCGGACCCGGGCCGGGTCATCGGCTTGTGCGCCTTGCCCGCGATCGAGTCCGGCAGGACGGCGGAGAGCTTGCCCATCACCTTGCTGGAGAACGACCCGGCGAACACGGAGGCCTCGCCCTTCATCAGGCCCTCGTACCCCTGCCGGGCGACCAGCGCGGGGTCGTCCTTGCTGTCCGAGGCACCCAGCTTGGTGTCGGTGAGGTGGCCGCGGTCGAAGAACTCGGTCTCCGTCGGGCCGGGGAGGAGCGCCGTGACGCTCACCCCCGTGTCCTCCAGCTCCTCGCGCAGCGCCAGGGCGAAGAACTGCACGAACGACTTCGACGCGGCGTAGACGGCCTGGAACGGCTCCGGGGCCTGCGACGCGATGGACGAGGTGAACAGGATCCGGCCCTGGCCGCGCGCGGCCATGTCCTGCACGATCCGCTTCGCCAGGTGGACCGTCGACCGGCAGTTGAGGTCGACGATCTCGAGCTCCCGGTCGAGATCGGTGTCGACGAAGGCGCCACCGACCCCGACCCCGGCGTTCAGCACGGCGGCGTCGAGGGGACGGCCGGCGCCCCGCACGGCGGCGGCGAGGCGGTCCACGTCCGCCGGCTTCGTCAGGTCCACGCTCACCGGCGCCACCGTCGCACCCATGGCGCGGAGCTCCTCGGTGGCGTCGTCGAGCTCGACGTCCTCCGCGGCGACGATCAGGTCGAAGCCGTTCTCGGCGAACTGCTTGGCCAGTTCCCGCCCGATGCCGCTGGAGGCTCCGGTGACGAGGGCGAGCGGGCGGGCGGCGGGCTGGGACACGGGACCTCCTGGCTGGATCGGGACTCCGCCCGTCCTTGCCCCGCCCGCCGTGGGCTCACGCCTCAGGCGGGAGCGGAGACCCCGACGCCGCCGCGGGTCAGGGCGCCGTAGCGCTCGATCTCGCGGTCGAGGTCCAGCGGCGCGGTGATCGCGGCGCCCTCGGTGACCTCGGGGGTGATCAGGTCGGCCGGGAGCAGCCAGGAGACCTCGAACTCGAGGCCGTCGGGGTCCTGCGCGTACAGCGCCTTGGTGGTGGCGTGGTCGGACGCGCCGACCAGCGCGCCGGCCTCGCGGAGCGCGTCCCGGATGCGGGCGAGCTCGGCGAGCGTGTCGACCTCCCAGGCCAGGTGGTAGAGCCCGACGGTCCGGCGGCCGGCCTCCGAGGCACCGGCGCCCGCGCCGATCTGGAACAGGCCGAGGTCGTGGTCGTTGGTCGATCCCTCCGCCTGGAGGAACACCGCGGCGCCCGGGATCTCCATCTTCACCCGGAACCCGAGGACGTCGCGGTAGAACGCATGGCTGCGCTCCACGTCGCGGACGTAGAGGACGGCGTGGTTGAGGCGCTGGACGGGCATGACGGGCTCCTGGCGATCGGCGACGCGGTCATCGTGCCGCAGGGTATTTGAAGGATCAAGCATTCCTCGTGCACCACCGGGTAGCGCACCCCCATGGACGTCGAGATCGTCGTCCCGGCCCCGCTCCGTTTCCTGCTGCCCAGCCGCGACCGCCACCGCGGACGGCGACGGCTCCGCTTCCACCCGGACGACACCGTCGGCCACCTGGTCCAGGCCGCCGGTGTGCCCCTGACCGAGGTGGGGAACCTCCGGCTGGACGGCGCCGCGACGACGGCCTCGGCTCGCCCGGCCCCCGGCGGCCGGATCGAGCTGGACGAGGCCGACCGGCCGGAGGTCCCGCCCCGCGGGGGTTACCTGCTCGACGTCGGCCTCGGCGCCCTGGCCCGCCGGATGCGGCTGCTCGGCCTGGACGCCGCATGGTCCAACGACGCCGACGACCCGGATCTGGTCGCCCGCGCGATCGGCGAGGACCGGGTGCTGCTCACCCAGGACCGCCGCCTGCTGATGCGCCGGGCGCTCCCGCGGGGGGCGCTGGTGCGCGGCAGCCACCCCGACGACCAGGTGACCGACGTCCTCGACCGGTTCGCCCCGGCACTGAGCCCGCTGACCCGCTGCACCCGGTGCGGCGGGACCCTGCGACCGGCACCGAGGGCGGAGGTCGCGGGCCTCCTCGAGCCCGGCACCCTGCGGACGGTCGAGGACTTCGCCCGGTGCACCGCGTGCGGCCGCGTCTACTGGCACGGCGCTCACGGGCGACGCATCGACGCGCTGATCGCGAGGGTCGGCCCGCCGTCCCGCAGGTGAGGCTTGCTTGGCCCCCGGGGGCCACGGGTCGGCCCGCACGTGACACCCGGGCCGGGCAGGAGAGGGGCACCAGCCCGAGCCCACCCTTGCGAGGCCGCCGTGTACCTGTCGAAGACCGAGGCCGCCGTCCTGCCGACCACCCTCGTCGTCGGGAGCCGTCGGGCGCCGGTGGTGCCCCGGCGGCGGATCTGGCCGCTGCTCGGCCCGGCGTTCGTGGCCGCCGTCGCCTACGTGGACCCGGGCAACTTCGCGACCAACTTCTCCGGCGGCGCGGCCTTCGGCTACACCCTGCTCTGGGTGATCGTCGCGGCCAACCTCATGGCGATGCTCATCCAGTCGCTGACCGCCAAGCTTGGCCTGGCCACCGGCCGCGACTTGGCCACGCTCTGCCGGGAGCGGCTGCCCCGGCCGGTCACCTGGGGGCTGTGGGCGCAGGCGGAGGCGGTGGCGATCGCCACCGACCTCGCCGAGATCGTCGGCGGCGCGGTCGCGCTGAACCTCCTCTTCGGCGTCCCGCTGCCCGTGGGCGGGCTGATCACCGCCGTCGTCGCCTTCGTCCTGCTGGCGGCCCAGTCGCGCGGGCACCGGCCCTTCGAACGGGTCATCGCCGGGCTGCTCCTCGTGATCGGCCTCGGCTTCGGCTACACGCTCGTCGGGTCGGGCATCGACGTCGGCGGCGCGGCCGCCGGCATGGTGCCCTCGTTCGACGGGGCGGAGAGCGTCGTGCTGGCCACCGGCATCCTCGGCGCGACGGTCATGCCGCACGTGATCTACGTGCACTCCGCGCTGACCCCCGGCCGCTACGGCGACGCGGTGACCGCCGGCCGGACCCTGGAAGGACGGCGGCGGCTGCTCAGGGCTCAGCGGCTGGACGTGCTGCTGGCCATGGGCCTGGCCGGGCTGGTGAACGCCTCCATGCTGATCGTCGCCGCGCAGCTGTTCACCGGCGGCAGCCAGGCCGACTCCCTCGAGGGCGTGCACGCCGGCCTCGGCGACCAGCTGGGCACCGGCGCCGCGCTCGCCTTCGCGCTGGCGCTGCTGGCCTCCGGCTTCGCCTCCTCCTCGGTGGGGACGCACGCCGGCCAGGTGGTCATGGCCGGGTTCCTGCGCCGGCACATCCCGGTGCTCGCCCGGCGGCTGATCACCCTCGCGCCCGCCCTGGCCGTCCTGGTCCTCGGCGGCGACCCGACCACGGCGCTGGTGTGGTCGCAGGTCGTCCTGTCGTTCGGCATCCCGTTCGCCCTGGTGCCGCTGCTCTGGCTCACCAGCCGCCGTGACCTCATGGCCGGCTGGGTCAACCGGCGGATCACCACCGTCGCCGGCGGCGGGGTGGCCGCGCTGATCATCGCCCTGAACGGCCACCTGCTCGTGGATCTCCTCCTGGGATGAGAGCGGTGCCGTAGTCTTCGGGGCACAACCGAACACACGCAGCAGGGGAGCGCCTCGGCGCTGAGAGTGCGGGCAACCGCAGACCCTCGAACCTGATCCGGGTCATGCCGGCGCAGGGAGTCTGGAGGAAAGTCATGGCCGGTCAGGCCGTCCGTCCGCCGTCCGATGCCGGTTCCGCGCCTGCGTCCCGCTGGCGCACCGTCGACATCGTCGTCACCGCGACCCTGGGCGTCGCCTTCGGGGTCGTCTTCTGGGCCTGGGGGCTCCTGTGGGCCGCCCTCGACGCCCCGTTCACCGCCTTCCCGCCCGGCCAGGCCGTCATGTACGGCGTCTGGCTGGTCCCCGCCGTGCTGGCGCCGCTGATCGTGCGCAAGCCCGGGGCCGCGCTGTTCGCCGAGCTCATGGCGGCGATCGTCTCCGCGCTGCTCGGCTCCACCTGGGGCACCCTCACGATCGTGTACGGGCTGCTCCAGGGCCTCGCCGGCGAGGCCGGGTTCGCGGCCTTCCGCTACCGCCGGTTCGCCTGGCCGCAGGCGCTGCTGGCGGCCCTGCTCGCCGGCGCCATGGCCGCGGTGCTCGACCTGGTCAACTACTACCCCGACTGGACGGCGGGCTGGAAGTCGGTCTACGTGCTGCTCGTGGTGGTCAGCACGACCGTGGTCGCCGGCCTCGGCGGGCTCGCGCTGTCCCGCGCCCTGGCCGCCAGCGGCGCGCTGTCGCAGTTCGCCACCGACCGCACCCGGGTCTGACCACGGCCGGCACCGCCGGCCCCGGTCCGCTCGCCGTCCGGGCGGCCGGCTGGTCCTTCCGGTACGCGAGCCGGCACGCGTGGGCGCTGCGCGACGTCGACCTGGCCGTGGAGCCGGGCGAGCGGGTGCTGCTCACCGGCGCCTCGGGGTCGGGCAAGAGCTCGCTGCTCGCCGCGCTGGCCGGGCTGCAGGGTCCGGACGCCGGCGAGCAGGAGGGATCGCTGACCGTCGGCGGCGCGCGCCCCGAGCGCACCCGCAGGCGGACGGCGATCGTCTTCCAGGACCCCGACGCCCAGCTGGTCATGACCCGCGCCGGGGACGACGTGGCTTTCGGGCTGGAGAACGTCGGGACCCCCACGGACCGGATCTGGCCGGCGGTCGACCGCGCGCTGGCCGCGGTGGGCTTCCCGTACGGCCGCGAGCACGCGACCGCCGCACTCTCCGGCGGGCAGAAGCAGCGGCTGGTGCTCGCCGGGGCCCTGGCCGGCCGGCCGGGGCTGCTCCTGCTCGACGAGCCCACCGCGCAGCTCGACCCGGACGGGGCGGCGCTGGTGCGGTCCGCCGTGGCCGACGCCCTCGCCGACCGCTCCGCCACCCTGGTCGTCGTCGACCACGACGCCGAGGCGTGGCTGCCCCTCGTCGACCGCGTGGTGGAGGTGCGAGCCGCCGGGGGCGCGCGGCAGCTGCCCGCGGGCTGGCGCCCTCCCCCGCTGCGCCTGCCCGTGCGACGGGCGCGCCCGGCCGGCGACCGGCTGCTGAGCGCCGAGGGCGCGGGGTTCACCCACCGTGGCAGCGGGACGCCCGCGCTCCCGCCCACCGACGTCGCCCTGAGCGCCGGGCGCACGCTGGCCGTGACCGGGCCGAACGGCACCGGCAAGTCGACCCTCGCGAAAGTCATCGCCGGACATCCCGACTACAAGGTCACCGCGGGTGACGTGCTGATCGACGGAGAATCGATTCTCGAAAAGGAAGCCGACGAACGTTCCCGGGCCGGCGTCTTCCTGGCGTTTCAATATCCGAGCGAGATTCCTGGCGTCTCGATCGCGAACTTCCTCCGTGCC
>DASQTE010000267.1:0-8802 GCA_035642035.1 Blastococcus sp. | reverse complement strand
GATGTCCTTGCCGAACCAGGGGTAGACCGGGCCGGTGTTGCCGCGGCCCATCATGAGGTCGACGCGCCCCTCGGCCAGGTGCTGGAGCATCGCGTAGTCCTCGGCGATCTTCACCGGGTCGTTGGTGGTGATCAGCGTCGTGGACGTCGACAGCTGCAGCTTCTCGGTCTTCGCGGCGATCCAGGCGAGGGTCGTGGTGGGGGAGGAGGAGAAGAAGGGCGGGTTGTGGTGCTCACCGAGGGCGAAGACGTCGAGCCCGACCTCCTCGGCCTTCTGGGCGATGGCCAGGACAGCCTTGATCCGCTCGGCCTCGGTCGGCGTGCGACCGGTGGTCGGGTCCTGCGTGATGTCGCTGACCGTGAAGATGCCGAACTGCATGTCCGTCTCCGTTGCTAGTTGAGAGTGCAACTATTGCTCCGCACAACGCGACGACCCCTCCGCGTATGCCCGCCCGTTCATCCCACCACCCGGGACCGGACCGCGGTGCGGATCCGCCGTCGGATAGCGGACGGTGATCGTCCTGCCACGGTCAGCCGAACTACGCCGGTGCCACTCTCACGGTCTGATCACGGTGGCGGACCCCCGCCACCTGGGTCTGGCACTGTCCGGCCTGTCAGCAGTGGCCTGCAGGGGGAGATCGATGACCATGCGCGGTGCGTCCAAGGCCGGCGGCGGAGCGAACGGGCAGGCTCCGGAGGGCACGTCGCAGCCGCGGACCGTGCGGGGGGACCTCGCGGAGCTCCTGGACCACCGGCCGGTCTTCCGCGTGCGGCTGCACGGCTACGACCGCCTCGAGGTCGACAACTACACGGCCTGGGCGGAAGGCGAGCTCGCGACCGTCCGGAGGCAGGTCGACCATCTGCTCAGCCGCTTCGGCGAGACCTCCGCGCAGCTCGAGATCTCCCGCCGCCTGCTCGCGGACGCGCCTCCCGGTCGCGAGGCGTTCCCCGTCTCGCAGCGCGTCCAGGAGATGCTGCGGCTGGCCGAGGACGAGGCCGCCGCCCTGACCGAGGCCGGGAGGAGTGACGCCGAGCTGATCGTCGCCGAGGCCCGGACGGAGGCCGACGCCCGGCTGCGCAAGGCGCACGAGATCAAGCAGATGGCCGTCGACGCCGCCGACGAGCTGCTCGGGCAGGCCCGCCGCGACCGCGCCGCCGCCGCGGCGCAGATCGAGCGCGCGTCGACCGAGGCGGCGGAGATCCTGCGGCAGGCCGCGGTCGAGCGCGACCGGCTGGCCGCCCAGGCGACCCAGGAGCGGGAGCGGGCCGACGCGGCCGCCGCGGAGCGGCTGGCCGCCGTGCAGGCCGAGGTCGACGAGCTGCGGCGCCAGCGGGACCAGGCCCGGCAGTCGCTGCGCGGGCTCACCGACCGGATCGGCGAAGCGCTCCAGGCGGTGGCCGACATGGTGCCCGAGGACCTTCCCCGGACCCACGTGGTGCGCGGGAACGTGGCCGTCGACGTGGCCGCCGGGCAGCGCGACGACCGGGACGAGGGCAACGTCGTCGTGATGATGGGCCGTCCCGCACCCGTGCCGCACTGAACCTCCCGGCCGGTGCGGCCGGTGCCCGGGGTCGTCAGCGCGTCCGCTGGTGAGAGGCTTGCGCACGCGAGTGCCGCAGGTCTGACCGGAGGAGGCAGCGATGGACGACGTGTGTGAGGTCGTGCAGGTGGACGGCGGGATCGTCGTCGGGCACGACGGCTCGAAGAGCGCGCAGGAGGCGCTGGTGTGGGCCGGCCGCCTGGCGTGCCGGGCCGATCTGGACCTCCACGTGGTCCGGGCCTGGGCGATGATGACCGCCCCCCAGCCGAGCAGCTGGACGCCCGGGTACGTGCCGCCGCTCCCGGAATGGGAGAAGGCCGTGCTCGACGAGCTGTCCGCGCACGTGCAGGCCGCCGGGCTGGACCCGTCGGTGCGGGTCACCTGCCACGCGGTGCACAAGGCGGCCGCGCAGGGGCTCATGACCGCGGCCGAGGGCGCCAGCCTGCTGGTGATGGGCGCCCGTGGCCGGGGCGGCTTCCGCGGCCTGCTCCTCGGGTCGGTCAGCGACCAGCTGGTGCACCACGCCCCGTGCCCGGTCACCGTCGTCCGGACCGGGGTGACCGGCCGCGAGATCGAGAAGCCGTCCGGCACCCTCGTCGCGCCGGAGTGACGCCGCCGGCGCGGATGGACAGCTTCGGCGCAGCGCGCCTGCACCCCGTCGGCACCGGACCCGAGGACGTCGTGGTCGACCCCTCGGGCCGGGTCCTCACCGGTCTCGAGGACGGCCGCGTCGTGCGTCTCGACCCCGCGACCGGGGACGTCGAGACGGTGGCCCGGGTGCCGGGCCGGCCGCTCGGCCTGGAGCTCCTCGGCACCGACGAGCTGCTCGTGTGCGCCTCGAACGCCGGCCTCCTCGCCGTCGCGTTGGACGGCGGCGCGGTGCGCACCGTCGTCGACCGGTTCGAGGGCCGCCCGCTCGGAGCGGTCAACAACGCCGCGGTCGCCGAGGACGGGACGATCTGGTTCAGCGACTCCTCGACCCGGTTCCCGATCCCGCGCTGGCGCGAGGACCTGGTGCAGCGCACCTGCTCCGGCAGGCTCTTCCGGCGGGACCCCGACGGCGGGGTGACCGAGGTGCTCGGCGGCCTCGAGTTCGCCAACGGCGTGGCCCTGGCCGGGGACGGCTCGTTCGTGGCGGTCGCCGAGACCGGCGCCCGCCGGGTGCGCCGCGTCTGGCTCACCGGGGCGCGGGCCGGGAGCAGCGACGTCCTCGCGGAGGACCTCTGGGGCTACCCGGACAACATCGCGTTGGGCTCCGACGGGCTGATCTGGGTGGCGCTGGCCAGCCCGCGCGTCGCGGCGCTGGACTCGATCCTGCGGCTGCCGTCCGCCGTGCGAGCCCTCGTCCGGCGGCTGCCCGAGCGGCTCCTGCCCTCGCCGGCCCCGGCGGTGGGCGCCGTCGGGCTGGACGAGGCCGGCCGGGTGGTGCGGGGGCGGATCGGGACCATCGACGGCTTCACCATGCTCACCGGCGTCCGCGAGGTGGGCGGAGTGGTCTGGCTGGGCAGCCTGACCGGCGACTCCGTGGCGGTCGTCTCGCGCTGAGCTCTCAGCCCGCGGGCGCGGTCCCCGGATGATCAGGAGACCTGATCGTTCTGGGTCCTGGCTCACCACCGGTGCTGAGCCAGGACCCGGTTCGATCAGGAGACCTGATCAAACTGGAGCCTCGCTGAGCTCTCAGTCCGCGGGCGCCGTCCCGTAGATGGTGCGCAGCCACACCTCGAGCAGCACGTCGACGACGGTGGACTCGTCGACCGCCGGCCCGTCGCCGCTGAACGTCGCGTACAGCGCCCGCTCGTTCATCGAGTTCAGCAGGACGGCGAGATCCCGCGCGGGAGGTCCCGGGGGCGCCGCGCCACGGGCCCGCTCGGCCTCGATGGCCGCGGCGCACCGCTGGGACCAGTCGTGGAACACCCGGGCCCACAGGTCGCGGACCTCGGCGTTCGTCGAGCGCGCCTCCGCCCACGCCAGCGTGAGCGCCCGGTGCGCCCGGAAGGTTTCGAAGTACGTGGTGATCGCCTGGCGCCAGCCCTCGCGCGGCCCGGCGACGGGGAGCAGTGCCGCGTCCAGCGTGGCCGCGTCGGCCTCCGCCACGACCCGGTCGAGCAGCGAGAGCAGGACCGCGTCCTTCGAGGCGAAGTAGAAGTAGAAGGTCGGCCGCGAGATCCCGGCCCCCCGGGCGAGGTCGTCGACCGAGATGGCGCTCAGGGGACGGTCGGCCAGCAGCCGCTCCGCCGTCGCCAGGATCGCCAGTTCCCGGTCGTCGCCCGACGGGCGCGGGACGCGCCGCCCCCGGGGGACGGTGTCGCTGCCGGGCACGGACATGATCGGAGAATAGCCCGCCGCGGCCGTTTCTCAACACCGTGTTGACTCGTTCGACAGTGCGTCGATACCGTCGGTGCCGCAGGGTCCAGCGCCGACCCCCTCGCCGGTTGCTGCCGGCCCGGAACCCAGGAGTGCACGCATGGCACCGGAGCCCCCCGTCGAGCACCTCGACGTGCTGATCGTCGGAGCCGGCCTGTCCGGGATCGGCGCCGCCTGCCACCTGCAGGAGGAGTGCCCGACCAGGTCCTTCGCGATCCTCGAGTCGCGGGCCGCCATCGGCGGCACCTGGGACCTCTTTCGCTACCCGGGCATCCGGTCGGACTCCGACATGTTCACCCTCGGCTACGCCTTCCGGCCGTGGAAGGACTCGAAGGCCATCGCCGACGGCGCGGCGATCCGCAGCTACATCCAGGAGACCGCCCGCGAGTACGGCGTCGACCGGAGGATCCGCTTCCACCACCAGGTGCTCTCCGCCGACTGGTCCTCGGTCGACGCCCGGTGGACCGTCACCGCCCGCCGGAGCGACACCGGTGAGACGGTGCGCCTGACCTGCTCCTGGCTGCAGGTCTGCTCCGGCTACTACCGCTACGACGAGGGCTTCCGGCCCACGTTCGCGGGAGAGGAGCGTTTCGCCGGCGAGATCGTCCACCCGCAGCACTGGCCCGAGGACTTCGACGGCACGGGCAAGCGGATCGTGGTGATCGGCAGCGGAGCCACCGCCGTCACCCTGGTGCCCAACCTCGCCGAGGCGGCCGAGCACGTGACCATGCTGCAGCGGACCCCGAGCTACGTCATGTCCCTGCCCGGCCGCGATCCGCTGGCGACGTTCCTGCGCGCCAAGCTCCCCGTCCGGCTCGCCTATCCGATCGTGCGGTGGAAGAACGTCCTGGTCTCCACGGCCTTCTACCAGTTCAGCCAGCGCTTCCCCGGTGCCGCCCGGAACCTGCTCCGCCGGCTGACGCAGAAGCAGGTGCCGGGCATCGACGTCGACACCCACTTCAACCCGCCGTACGACCCGTGGGACCAGCGGCTGTGCCTCGTCCCCGACGGCGACCTGTTCCGCACCCTGCGCCGCGGTCAGGCCTCGATCGTCACCGGCCGGATCGCCACGTTCACCGAGAAGGGCGTGCAGTTGGAGTCCGGCGAGCACCTCGACGCCGACGTGGTCGTCACCGCCACCGGGCTCAACCTGCTGCCCATGGGCGGGATGTCGCTGAGCCTGGACGGGACGCCGGTCGACGTGTCCGGGACCGTCTCCTACAAGGGGATGATGCTGTCCGGCGTCCCCAACTTCACGATGGTCATCGGCTACACGAACGCCTCCTGGACGCTCAAGGCCGACCTGGTCAACCGCTACGTCTGCCGGCTGCTCAACCACCTCGACGCCGAGGGCTACGTGTCGGCGACACCGGTCGCACCGCCCGAGGGCGCCGACCAGCCGTTCCTCGACCTGTCGTCGGGCTACGTGCAGCGCAGCCTGGCCGACCTGCCCAAGCAGGGACGCCGCACGCCGTGGCGGCTGCACCAGAACTACATCCGCGACGTCCGCCTGATGCGTCGCGGCTCGCTCGAGGACGAGGGCATGACGTTCCAGCGCGTGCCCGTTCCCACTCCGGAGAAGGCGGTCGCCTGATGGGTCCCTACCAGTTCGCCGGCGGCACGGCCGTCGTCACCGGTGCCGCCAGCGGCATCGGGGAGGCGCTCGCCGCCCAGCTCGCCGCCCGGGGCAGCCACCTGGTGCTCGTCGACCGCGACAAGGACCGGCTGGGCGACGTCGCCGACCGTGCGCGGGCCGCCCACCCGGCGCTCACGGTGACCACGCACGTCGCCGACCTCTCCGACGACGAGCAGACCGACGCCCTGGCCGCCACCCTCGCCGCCGAGCACCCCGAGACCACCCTGCTGGTCAACAACGCGGGCGTCGCGCTCGGCGGCCGCTTCGACCAGGTGACCCTCGAGGAGTTCGACTGGGTGATGGCGGTCAACTTCCGCGCCGTCGTCCGGCTCACCCACGCCCTGCTTCCGGCTCTCAAGGCGCACCCCGGCGCGCACCTGGTCAACGTGTCGAGCGTCTTCGGCATCTTCGCGCCGGCCGGCCAGGCGGCGTACTCCGCGAGCAAGTTCGCCGTCCGGGGGTTCTCGGAGGCGGTGCGGCACGAGCTGGCGGAGAACCAGGTCGGGGTGACCGTGGTGCACCCCGGCGGGATCAAGACGCGGATCGCCGAGAGCGCGCGCACCGGCTCCGGCGTCTCGATCGAGGAGTACGAGCAGGGGCGCAAGCAGTTCGCCAAGCTGCTGACCATGCCGCCGGAGAAGGCCGCCGGCATGATCGTCGCGGCGATCGAGGGGCGCCGGCCGCGGCTGCTGATCGGGTGGAGCGCGAAGGTGCCCGACGTCCTCGTGCGGCTGATGCCGGGCAGCTACTGGAAGCTCATCGCCCGGCGCGCCGCCCCGGCGAAGGCGCCGGCGGCGGGCTGAAGCCCGGCGGAAATCGGTTGTGCCGGGCGGTAGAACCGGGAGGTGGATCCCCGCCTGATCGAACTCGGCCCGGACGACGCCCTGTTCCCCGACTGGTGCGGGGTGTGGGCCGCCGCGCAGCTCGCCGACCGCCCCGACGAGGCGCCGCGGTCGGCGGCCGAGCACGTCGCCCTCGGGCGGGAGCTGGTGGCCGACGGCGGGTCGCGCACCGGGACGCACCGTGCCGCCGTGGTGGACGGTGCGGTCGCCGGGGCGCTGCGGCTGATCCTGCCCCTGCGCGACAACGGCACCGTCGCGATCCTCGACCTCGCGGTGCACCCCGACCACCGGCGCCGGGGCATCGGGAGCGCGCTGCTCGCCGAGGCGCTGGCCCTCGCCGCCGCGCACGGCCGCACGGACGTCATCGCCGACGTCGACGAGCCCGGACCCGACAGCCCCGGGCGCGGCTTCGCGCTGCGCCACGGCTGGACCTGCGACCTGCTGGAGACCCGCCGCGACCTCGTCCTGCCCGTCGCCGAGGACCGGCTCGCGGCGCTGGAGACCGAGGCCCGCGCCGCCGGTGCCGGCTACGACGTCGTCACCTGGCGGGACCGGACGCCGGACGACCTGCTCGAGGACCGGGCCCTGCTGGCCCGGCGCATGACCACCGACGTCCCGCAGGGCGACCTACCGGTCGAGGAGGAGGACTGGGACGGCGCACGGCTGCGCGAGCACGAGGCGGCGTCCCTCGCCCGCGGACGGGCGGTGCTGTCCGCCGGCGCCGTGCGCGACGGCCGGCTGGTCGCCTACACCGACCTGCAGATCCCGCTCGCGCACCCGGAGCGCGCCCAGCAGGCCGGCACCCTGGTCCTGCGCGAGCACCGCGGCCACCGGCTGGGCGCGCGGATGAAGGTTGCCGTCCTGCGCGAGGTGGCGGCCCGGTTCCCGTCCGTGCGGCGGATCAGCACCTACAACAGCGAGAGCAACCGGCCGATGGTCGCGGTCAACGAGGCGCTCGGCTTCCGACCCGCGGGGCACTTCTCGGCCTGGTCCGTGCGGGCGCCCGCGACCTGACGCCGCCGCGTCGTCGGCCGCCCGGTCGGGTTGACTGGTCCGCGTGCCGGCCGACCGTCCCGTCCCAGCCGCCTTCGTCCGCGACCACACCACCCCGGGCCGGCCCTCGCTGGTCCCCGAGGTCACCCTGCGCGTCGCCTCCGACGTGGTGGCCCTCTGGGAGGCGATCGAGGCGGAGCGGGGGACCGCGCCCACCGACCCGCCGTTCTGGGCAGCGGCCTGGCCGGGCGGGCAGGCGCTGGCCCGCCACGTGCTCGACCGGCCGGACCTCGTCGCCGGACGCTCGGTCCTCGACCTCGGGTCCGGCAGCGGGCTGGTCGCCGTCGCGGCGGCGCTGGCCGGCGCGTCGCGCGTGACCGCCACCGACGTCGACCCCTTCTCCCACGCCGCGATCGCGGTCAACGCCGAGGGCAACGGCATCCCGCCGGTCGAGGTCCTGGGCGACGTCCTGGGGGAGGAGCCGCCGGCCGTGGACGTCGTCCTCGCCGGGGACGTCTGCTACGACCGCGTCATGAGCGAGCGCGTGCTGCCGTGGCTCGAGGCGGCCCGGGCGCGGGGCGCCGAGGTGTTCCTGGGCGACCCCGGGCGGCCGTACGTGCCGGTCGACCGGCTCGAGCGGGTGGCAACCTTCGACGTCCCCGACACCGAAGGACCACAGGTTCGGCGGACGACGGTCTGGAGACTCCTGTGACGCGTGGGGCGACGAGCATCACGCCGTCGATTCCGGCTCCGGCATTGTCACGTCTCGATAACGGCGGCTACGTTGGCTGCGTCCGGCCGGTTGTTCCTGCCCCACCGGGGGAGGCCGCGCCGGGCGCCGCCGAGTCGCCCGCACCATGGGCGAGCCGGGGACCCACCGCAGTACTGGGGTGAATCCTGCTCCGAGCTCCGGCTCGGGGCGGGTAGGGCTGCTTCCCGCCCGAATCCGTCAGCTAACTCGGTAGGCGGCCACGGAAGAGACCGAAGAAACGGAGAGCCGCAGCACGGCCCGCCCTCGGGCAGACCTTGCACGCAGCAGCCGAACCGGACCGTCGCGCGGGAACAGCCTGCGCTGAACGCGGTCCATCGGGCGCCCTGTCACGGGGCCGCCCGCGGTGCTGCCCCCATCGCCCCACAGCAGTGGACCGACCGCGCCCTCGTGCGCGGGCCGCACCGCTGCGCCGTCATCCGGAGAACAGCCACCCCATGAACCTCCGCACCACCCTGTCCACGTACACCCGCGCCCTCCGTCGCCGCGGGATCCAGAACAGCCCGCCCGTCACCGGCCGCCGTCCGGCGCTCTACCTCGCCGTCGCCGCCGCCGGTGCCGTCATGGTCGGCGTCCTCACCCCGGGTGAGCCCGCCGCCGAGGCCGCCCAGGTGGAGTCGACCAGCGTCGCCGAGCAGCTCGGCATCACCGCGGAGGC
>DASQTE010000266.1:0-11232 GCA_035642035.1 Blastococcus sp. | reverse complement strand
CCGGCGGCGGCGGGTCGCCCCGGTAGAGGTTCTCGTCGTCGGTGCTCATGCGTCCTCCTGGCGGGCCGTCCCGGTCGGGGTACTCCACCACGCCGACGGGCCAGAGGTGACCAGGCACACGCCGGAGCGGTGCCGGGCGTGGCCCATACTCACCGGTAACCCGGACACCGGAGTCCCGAAGGAGCGCACCCGTGACCCGCTTGGCGCAGACCGCCGATCTGACCGACATCCAGCGCGAGATCCTGTCGACGGTCAGGAGCTTCGTCGACAAGGAGATCATCCCGCACGCGCAGGAGCTCGAGCACGGCGACATCTACCCGCAGGAGATCGTCGACGGGCTCAAGGAGCTGGGCATCTTCGGGCTGATGATCCCGGAGGAGTACGGCGGCCTCGGTGAGTCGCTGCTGACCTACGCGCTGGTGGTCGAGGAGATCGCCCGCGGCTGGATGAGCGTCTCCGGCGTCATCAACACGCACTTCATCGTCGCGTACATGATCAAGCAGCACGGCACGCCGGAGCAGAAGGAGCACTACCTCCCGCGCATGGCCACCGGCGAGGTGCGCGGCGCCTTCTCGATGTCAGAGCCCGGGCTGGGGTCCGACGTCGCCGGCATCCGGACCAAGGCGGTGAAGCAGGACGACGGCGGCTACGTGATCGACGGCCAAAAGATGTGGCTGACCAACGGCGGCAGCTCCACGCTGGTCGCCGCGCTCGTCCGCACCGAGCTGGGCGCGGGGAAGGCCCACCAGAACCTGACCACGTTCCTCGTGGAGAAGCCGTCCGGCTTCGGCGAGGTCAAGCCCGGGCTCACCATCCCCGGGAAGATCGACAAGATGGGCTACAAGGGCGTCGACACCACCGAGCTGGTGTTTGACGGCTACCGCGCCGAGGTCGGCGACATCCTCGGCGGGGCGCCCGGCAAGGGCTTCGCCCAGATGATGGACGGCGTCGAGGTCGGCCGGGTCAACGTCGCCGCCCGCGCCTGCGGCATCTCCATCCGCGCCTTCGAGCTCGCCGTCGCCTACGCCCAGCAGCGGGAGACCTTCGGCAAGCCGATCGCCGAGCACCAGGCCATCGCCTTCCAGCTGGCCGAGATGGCGACCAAGGTCGAGGCCGCGCACCTGATGATGGTCAATGCCGCCCGCCTCAAGGACCGCGGCGAGCGCAACGACGTCGAGGCCGGCATGGCCAAGCTGATCGCCAGCGAGTACTGCGCCGAGGTGACCACGCAGTCCTTCCGCATCCACGGCGGCTACGGCTACTCCAAGGAGTACGAGATCGAGCGGCTCATGCGCGAGGCGCCGTTCCTGCTCATCGGCGAGGGCACCAGCGAGATCCAGAAGACGATCATCAGCCGGGGCCTGCTCAAGGAGTACAAGCTCAAGCGCTGAAAAAGGACCGCCCGATCAGCCGGCGGCGTCCGCCGGTTCGTCGAAGCGGACCTCCACCTCGTCCACGCCGAGCGACCGGGCGAGGCCGGTGAGCATGTCGCGGGTGTTGGTCTCGGCGCGCTCGAGGAGGTCGCTGCCGGCGGCCGCCGCGGCCAGCCGGTCCTCGGCCTCCGCGTAGAGCGCGCTGTCGTCGACCGGGTCGTCGCCGACCGCGTCGCCGATCCGCTCGACCAGCCCCCGGTCGCGGTCGAGGACGCGGCTCTCCTCCGGGTCGATCCGGACCTCGTCGAGGCGCGGCGCGGGCAGCTCGATCGTCGCCGTCGTGCCGTCGGGGGAGAGGGTCACCGCGCCGGCGTCCAGGGTCCCGAAGTCGACGTAGGCGTCGGCGGTCCCGGTCGCGAGCAGCTGGACCCGCTCGCCGCTGATGACCGACGGCACGTAGCGGGTGTCCACCTCGCGGTCGACGACGACCTGGAAGGTGCCGGTCGCCGCGTGGTACTCCTCCAGGTCCTCGAGGGCCAGCAGCAGCGGGGTCGTGGTCCGGTCGACGACGTCCTGCCCGAACGGGTTCTCGGGCAGCCAGTCGGCGACCTTCAGGCCGACCGGGACGAGCACGGCCACGCCGGCGCCTGCCGCGACGAGCCGGAGGGAGACCCGGCGACGGCGGCGCGGGGCCGGCTCGACGGATACGGGGCGGGACGACAGCAGCGTGGGCATGCGCGGCCTCTCGGGGGCAGGGGAGGGGGCAGTGCTCGGTGCTCACGGCCTTCAACGCTCGTGACGCCGCGCGCATTCCCAGCGCGCGGCGTCCGGATCGGGACGGTTCAGGTTCAGCGGGCGGGACGGCGCTCGTAGTTCCGGCGCGCCCAGAGGTAGCCGGCCAGTGCGATGCCGGCGCACCAGGCCGTCGCCAGCAGACCGCTGGAGCCGATCGCCGTCCCGGTGAGCAGCCCGCGCACCGTCTCGATGATCGGCGTGAACGGCTGGTTCTCGGCGAACCAGCGCAGGCCGGCCGGCATCGACTCCACCGGGACGAAGCCGCTGCCGAAGAACGGCAGGAGCATCAGCGGCATCGGGAGGTTGCTGGCCGCCTCGACGGTCTGGGTCGACAGGCCCATCGCCACCGACAGCCAGGACAGCGCGAAGCTGGTCATGGCCAGGACCCCGATCGCCGCCAGCCACTCGACGGGGTTCGCGTCTGGCCGGAAACCCACCAGCAGGGCGACGGCGACGACGAGGGCCAGCCCGACCATCGTCTGGATCACCGCCCCGACGACGTGCCCGGTCAGCACCGACGCCCGGGCGATCGACATGGTGCGGAACCGGGCGATGATGCCCTCGGTCATGTCCATCGCGATCGCGATCGCCGTGCCCTGCGCGCCGCCGGTGATGGCGAGGACCAGGATGCCCGGGACGACGTAGGCGACGTACTCCGCCCGGCCGCCGGAGGGCGCGCCCAGCCCGGCGCCGAGCGTCCCGCCGAAGACGAAGACGAACAGCAGCAAGAAGACGATGGGCATCGCGGCGACGATCACCGTCAGCCCCGGGTAGCGCACCGCGCGCTTGAGGTTGCGGCGCAGCATCGTCGCCGAGTCGTTCACGGTGAGTGCGAGCGTGGTCATGCGGTCACCTCTGCGGGGGTCGGGCGGCCGGTGAGGGCCAAGAAGACGTCGTCCAGGTCGGGGGTGTGCACGGTCAGGCCGGCGACGTCGACGCCGGCGTCGTCGAGACGGGCCAGCAGGGACTTCAGGGTGGCGACGCTGCCGTCGCCGGGGACCTCGAGGGCGAGCACTCCCTCGTCGGCCGCCGGGACGCCGAGGACGAGCGCGGCCCGGTCCAGCGGCTGCTGGCCGGCGAACTCGAGCCGCACGTGCCCGCCGGGCACCATCCGCTTGAGCTCGTCGGCGGTGCCCTCGGCGACCAGCCGGCCGGCGTCGAGCACGCCGATCCGGTCGGCCAGCTGGTCGGCCTCCTCGAGGTACTGCGTGGTGAGCAGGATGGTGACGCCGTCGGCCACGAGCCCGCGGACGATGTCCCACATGGCCCGGCGGCTGCGCGGGTCCAGACCGGTGGTGGGCTCGTCGAGGAAGACGACGCGGGGGTCGCCCATGAGGCCCATGGCGAGGTCCAGCCGGCGGCGCATGCCGCCGGAGTAGGTGCTCGGCACGCGGTCGGCGGCGTCGACCAGGTCGAACCGCTCCAGCAGGTCGGCGGCCCGGTTCTGCCCCTCGCGCCGCCCGATGTGCAGCAGGTCGGCCATGAGCCGCAGGTTCTCCGCACCGGTCAGCAGGTCGTCGACGGCGGAGAACTGGCCGGTCAGGGCGATGGATGCGCGGACGGCGTCGGGCTCGCGGTGCAGGTCGTGGCCGGCGATGCGGACTTCGCCGCCGTCCGCGGGGGTGAGGGTGGACAGGATGTCGATGGTGGTCGTCTTGCCGGCCCCGTTCGGGCCGAGCAGGGCGAAGACCGTCCCCTCGGGCACGGTCAGGTCGAGGTCGTCGAGCACGACCTTCGGGCCGAAGGACTTGCGCAGGCCGGTGACGGCGATGGCGGCGGCGGGGTTCATGGTCAGGTCCTCTCAGGCCCGGCGGATCAGGATGTCGCCGTAGGACGTGCGGGCGTGGATCTCGACGGTCTCGCCGGCGCCCTCGGGTCCCTCGGTCTCGGTGAGCGTGTTGCGGATGCGGCCGGAGCCGGCGTGCACGTCAAGCCAGGCCGCCGTCCCCTCGCGCACGCCGGCCTCGACCTCGCCGTAGGCGGTCTCGAGCACCAGCGAGCCGCGGACGGCCTCGCCGACCCGCACCTGGCCGTACTTCGTGCTGCCGGTCAGCGAGTCCAGGGCCCGGTCGACGGTGACGTCGCCGTAGCCGGTGCCGAGCCGGGTGGGTCCGGCGGCCTCGCCGACCCGGACGTTGCCGTAGGCCGTGGTCACCTCCGCCTCGCCCTCGATGGCCGAGGCGGAGACGTCGCCGCTGGAGGTGCGGGCGCGCAGGCTGCCGGCGCGGTCCAGGCGCAGGTTGCCGTGCTTGCTCTCCAGGTCGGCGGCGCCCAGTCGGCCGCTGCAGGTGATCTCCCCGGCCGTGGTGCGGACGTCGAGGGAGGACCCCGTGGGCAGGACGACGTCGACGTCGATCTCCGGGCCGTGGCCGAAGAGGAGCAGCCGCGGCCGGCTGGTCGACCGGACGAGCAGCTCGCCGGCCGCGAAGGTGACCTCGGTCTGCTGCGCGGCGGTGACGTCGGCGGAGCTGGCCTCGTTGCGCGGCCGGACGGTGACGAGGGTGTCGTGCCGGTCGTCGGCGCGGACGTGCACCGATCCGGCGACGATGGCGATGCGGGCCCGGATGGGCCCGGGGGTGTCGAACGTGGGCATGGCTGCGCCTTCCTCAGGGCAGGGGTGGGTGCCCCCGGGCCGGTCGGCCGGGGTGGCGGTCTGTGCTGCGGCGGTGCGCGCGGGGCGCTAGCGCGCCCAGCCGGTGTACTGCGAGCCGCCGGACCACCG
Source organism: Blastococcus sp. (assembly GCA_035642035.1). Lineage (GTDB taxonomy): Bacteria > Actinomycetota > Actinomycetes > Mycobacteriales > Geodermatophilaceae > Blastococcus_B. Next base: position 6,342 of record DASQTE010000266.1, on the reverse strand, counting down.
GCCGCGCCGGGAGTCGGAGGACGGACGGGACGGGGGCTCCATGGCGTTGGCCACGGCCCGGACCAGCCAGGTGTTGACCGAGACGCCGAGGCGGGCGGCGGCCTCGTCGACGCGGGACTTCAGCTGTTCGGGCAGCCGCAGCGTGATGCGCAGCGTGCCGCCCTCGTCGAGGTCGACGGTGGGGGCAGCGGCCACGGGTGCGGGGGTGTCGGCGGCCGGGCCGGCGGGCGGCTCGACCGGCGGGTGGGTGACGGCGAAGCCGAGGTCGCTGCCGCGGAGCCGCACGTCGACGGCGCCGGGGGCGAGCTGGCCGGTGATCTCCTCGGCCGCCTGGGACAGCGCGCTGAGCAGCGCCAGGCGGACGGAGGACTCCAGCGGGGCGGTGAGCCGCTCCGCCAGGACGCGGGCCTCCTCGCCGCCGGCATCGGCCGCGGTGAGCAGGTCGCGACGGAGCTGGTCGACGAAGGGGGTGAGGTCCATGACGTCACTATGACACCACTGTGACGTCACCACAAGGGCATGACTGACGTCACGACGCGGTCGGGTAAGACGGAGCCATGCGCGCTGCGGGAGTGACCGAGTTCGGCGGGCCGGAAGCCCTGCACATCGTCGACGTGGAGCCCGAGCCCCTGGGCCCGGGTCAGGTGCGGCTCCGGGTCGAGGCCGCCGCGGTGAGCCCCACCGACACCCACGCGCGGGCCGGTGCCTACGCCGGGCGCGACCCGGTCAAGACGCCGCCGTGGGTGCCCGGCATGGACCTCGCCGGTCTCGTCACCGAGGTCGGGGAGGGCGTCGACCACCTGTCGGTCGGGGACGCCGCGATGGGCATCGTCGTCCCGTTCGGGCCGTACGGCGCCTACCGCGAGGACAAGGTGCTGCCCGCCAACTCCGTGGTGCGGGCGCCGGGGAACGCCACGACCGTCGAGGCGTCGACGCTGCCGATGAACGGGCTCACCGCGCGGTACGCCCTCGACCTGATGGCGCTGGAGCCGGGCCAGGTCCTCGCGGTGACCGGCGCGGCGGGGGCCTTCGGCGGCTACGTCGTCCAGCTGGCCAAGGCCGACGGGCTGACCGTCGTGGCCGACGCCTCCGAGGCCGACGAGGCGCTGGTGAAGGAGCTCGGGGCCGACGTCGTCGTCCGCCGGGGGGACGACGTCGCCGACCGGATCCGGGAGGAGTTCCCCGACGGCGTCGACGGCCTCACCGACGGTTCGGTGCAGGACGCCCTGGTCCTCCCCGCGGTGAAGGACGGCGGTGCGGTGGCCACGGTGCGCGGCTACCGCGGCGACGGGCAGCGCGGGCTGCGCGTGTTCCCGACGCTCGTGCGCCGCGTCGCCGAGGACCGCGCCGCGCTGGATCGGCTGCGTCAGCAGGCCGAGGACGGCGTCCTGACCCTGCGGGTGGCGCGGACGCTGCCGGTGGAGGAGGCCGCCGAGGCGCACCGGCTGCTCGAGCGCGGCGGCATCCGCGGCCGGCTGGTGCTCACCTTCTGACCCTCCTGGGGTCGCGTGCCGTCGTCGTCCCCTGTTGGCTGGGCGAGGGCGCGGGCGACGGAGCCCGGCGGAGACGGAGGTGCGGCGTGGTGCACAGGCTCGTGGTCAGCTACGGACAGCCGGCGGATCCCGCCGCGTTCGACGCCTACTACCGGGAGACCCACACCCCGCTGGCCCTGCGGCAGCCCGGGCTGGTGCGGCTGACGTTCGGGCACGCCGCGTCCCTGGACCCCTCCCAGCCGGCGCCCTACCTCGTCGCCGAGCTCGACTTCGACTCGGAGCAGGCGATGGGGGAGTCGCTGTCGTCGCCGGAGGGCCGGGCGGCCGGCAAGGACCTCGCCAACTTCGCGACGGGCGGCGTCACGTTCACGCACTTCGAGGTCCAGACGGCGAGCACGGGCCGGTGAACGGCGCCCAGGCCCTCATCCGCACGCTCGTCGACGCCGGGGTCGACGTCTGCTTCGCCAACCCCGGCACGTCGGAGATGCACTTCGTCGCCGCCCTCGACGACGTCCCCGACATGCGGGCGGTGCTCACCCTCTTCGAGGGCGTCGCCACGGGCGCGGCCGACGGGTACGCCCGCATGGCCGGGCGCCCCGCGGCCACCCTGCTGCACCTCGGGCCGGGCATGGCCAACGGGCTGGCCAACCTGCACAACGCGCGGCGCGGCCGGACCCCGCTGGTCAACGTCGTCGGCGACCACGCGCGGTCGCACAAGCGGCTCGACGCCCCGCTGGAGTCCGACATCGACGCCGTCGCCGGCACGGTGTCCGGCTGGGTGCGCCGCTCCCTGTCCCCGGCCGACGTCGCGGCCGACGCCGCGGACGCCGTCGCGGCCGCGTCGGCGGGCGCCGTCGCCACCCTGGTGCTCCCGGCCGACGTCTCCTGGGAGGAGGGCGCCGACGTCGCGCCGCCCGTGCCTGCCCGGCCGGCGCCCCAGGTCGCCCCCTCCGTGATCGACGACGTCGCCACGGCGCTGGGCTCCGGCGAGCCGGCGGTGCTGTTCCTCGGCGGCGACGCGATGACCGAGGAGGGCCAGCTCGCCGCGGCCCGGGTCGCCGCCGGCACGGGCGCCCGGCTGATGTCGGAGACCTTCCCGGCGCGGGTCGCCCGGGGCGCCGGGCTGCCGGACCTCGCCCGGCTGCCCTACCCGCCCGAGATGGCGATCGCCGCGCTGGCCGGCACCAAGCACCTGGTGCTCGCCGGCGCCGAGTCCCCCGTGCACTTCTTCGCCTACCCCGAGGTGCCCGCGACGCCGGTGCCCGAGGGCTGCACCGTGCACGTGCTGAGCGCGCCCGGGGAGGACGCCGTCGCCGCGCTGCGCGCCCTCGCCGAGAAGGCCGCCCCGGACGCGGAGCCCGAGCTGCTGGCGGCGGCGCGCCCGGCGCTGCCGACCGGGCCGCTGGACCCGCGGTCGATGGCCGCGGTCATCGGAGCGCTGCTGCCGGAGCGGGCCATCGTCGTCGACGAGGCGCTCACCTCGGGGGTGGGGCTCGCCGAGCTGACCTCGGGCGCTCCCCGGCACGACTGGCTGTCGCTGACCGGCGGCGCGATCGGCGACGGGCTGCCGATGGCGCTCGGCGCGGCGGTCGCCTGCCCGGACCGCCCGGTGCTCGGCATCCAGGCCGACGGCAGCGCGATGTACACGATCTCGGCGCTGTGGAGCTACGCCCGCGAGCAGGCCGACGTCACCACGATCGTCTGCAACAACGGTTCCTACGCGATCCTGCAGCACGAGCTGTCCCGGGTCGGGGCGGCCAGCGACGGAGAGCGGGCCGGGCAACTGCTCCACCTCGGCGAGCCGGGTCTGGACTTCGTCGCGCTCGCGAACGGCATGGGCGTGCCGGCGACCCGCGCGACGACGGCCGAGGAGCTCGCCGACCAGCTGCGCCGGGCGCTGGCCGAGCCCGGGCCGCACCTCATCGACGCGATGCTCGCGCGCCGCTAGCGTCGGGCCACCGGTTGCTCGACCTCGGGAGGCGGCGATGACCGACCTGGCGACGGACCTGGCGGCGCGCTCGACGCAGGAGGTCTACGAGGACCACCTGCGGCTGGCGGACGAGGGCGACATCGAGGGCGACCTCGCGCGCAACGTCGCCGAGGACGTCGTGGTGCTCACCGGCCGCGGGGTGTTCCGCGGGCACGAGGGCGTGCGGGAGCTCGCCCGGCAGCTCATGTCGGAGATCCCGAGCGGCCGGTGGACGTACGTCACCCGGCTCTTCGAGGGCCCGATGGCCTTCCTGGAGTGGACGGTGGACGAGGGGCCGTTCCGGATCAGGGACGGCGCCGACTCCTACCTCGTCGAGGGCGGCAAGATCCGCATGCAGACCATCCACTACACCGTGGAGGACGACCGCGGCCGCGTGCTGATCCGGGCGGACGGGACGCGGACGACGCCCTAGTGACGCGGCGCCGTCCGGTCCCTCCGGTCAGTGCTTCCGGCCGTGCGTGAGGTTGTCCATCTGCGAGGTGGAGGAGTCGGCCTTGGCCGCCTTCTTCTCGCTCCGCTTCTCCTTGATGGACTTGCCGCTGGCCTTCTTCGTCATCGACTGTCGCGGGGACTTGTCACCCATGGTGTGCGCTCCCTCATCGGGAGCCTGAACGGCTCCGTGGGGCGACGCTACGCGGCGGCGGGCGGTTCGCGGCGTGTCCGGCCGCTGCGGCGATCCCCGGTCAGCTGCGCTGCTTGCGCTCGGCGGTGAGACGGGCCATCTGCGACTCCGTCATCTGCTCCTTGGCCTTGCGTTCCGCTCGCTTCTCCTTGATCGACTTCGCCGACTTCTGCGAGTGGTGCGCGTCGTGCGGGGACTTGTCGCCCATGGCGACCTCCGTCGAGGGAGGGACCGGCTGATGCCGGGACGCTACGCCGGTCGCGACGCCGGATCGACCGGTTGCGTCCCGGCTGTCTCCGGCGGGCGGTCCCGCACCTCTGACGGGTGACGACGTGCCCGCGCGGAGCAGGTGCGAGTCCCTCGGGAGGGGGCTGTCATGGCCGACAGCGGAACCACCTATCTGCAACTCCTCGAGGAGGCCCGGGAGCTGGGCCGGCTCGACGGCCGCTTCGCGGCGGCGTTCGAGCCCGCGGGAGCCGTCGCCGGCGACCGCTGCCTCGGCCGGAGCCCCGCGGCGTTCGTCCGGCTCCTGTGGGAGGACCGGCCCGGGTTCCCGCCCTCTGGCCTCGAAGTCAATGCGCCGCTCTGGTACGCCACCGGCTACGGCGAGGGCCTGGCGGCGGGCGCCGAGGCCGGCCGGGGACTGAGCTTCCGTCGCGTCTTCAGCTGACCGCGAGTCCACGGCGGAGGAGCAGGTAGTCGCCGTCCGACCCGGCCGCGGTGAAGCCGGCCGACTCGTAGAGCCCACGCCCTGGGTTGGCCCGGTGCACGCCGAGCGCCAGGACGGCGTGCCCGGACCGGGCGACGTCGTCGGTGAGCAGGTCGAGCAGGACGCGGCCGAGGCCGCGCCGCCGGTGCGCCGGCCGCACGTGCAGCGTCACCACGGTCGCCACGCCGTCCACGACCGCCCACATCGCGTACCCGACCGCCTCGCCGTCGATCTCGAGCACGGTCGTGCGCGACAGGTTGGCGGTCCAGAGCGCGCGGTTCCGGTCGACGGCGCGCAGCCAGGGCTGCTCCTGGTCCGGCTCCCGTTCCCGGATGTAGTCGAGCTCGGCCTCACGCACGAAGTCGAGGTCGTCGGCCGCCCCGGGCCGGGACCGCCACGGCGTCGTCCCGCTCATCGTCGTTCCTCCCGCCTGACCGGTGCGTCCCGACCGGCCATCATCGACGCATGGTCCGGACGGCGCTCGTGGTCGCGGGCGTCGTCGTCCTCGTGCTCGCACTGATCACCGGGCTGATGTGGGGCTTCCAGCGGAAGCTGATCTACCTGCCCGATGCCGGGCCGGTGGGGTCGGCAGACGCGGTCCTCCCCGGCGCGCGGGACGTCGTGCTGGAGACGTCGGACGGCCTGGAGCTGGCCGGCTGGTTCGTGCCCGGCCGGTCGCCGGACGCGGTCACCGTGCTGGTCGCCAACGGCAACGGCGGCCACCGCGGGATGCGTGCGCCGCTCGCCCGGGCGCTGTCGGACGAGGGCCTCGGAGTCCTGCTCTTCGACTATCGGGGCTACGGCGGCAATCCCGGCACGCCGACCGAGGACGGACTCGCGCTGGACGTGCGGGCCGCCCGCGCGCACCTGGTCGAGGAGGCCGGCGTGCGCCCCGACCGGCTGCTGTACTTCGGCGAGAGCCTCGGCGCCGCCGTCGTCACCGAACTGGCCACCGAGCACCCACCGGCCGGCCTGGTCCTGCGCTCGCCGTTCGTCGACCTGCCGTCGGTCGCCGCCGTGCACTACCCGCTCCTGCCGGTGCGGGCCCTGTTGTGGGACCGGTTCCCGGTGGCGGAGCGGATCGCCCGGGTCGACGTCCCGACAACCGTCGTCCACGGCGGCGCCGACTCGATCGTGCCGCCGGAGCAGAGCCGGGCGGTGGCCGGTACGGCGGCGCGGCTGCACCGGCTCGTCGAGGTACCCGGCGCCGACCACAACGACCCCGTACTGCTCGACGGTGAGGCGCTGGTGGCGGCGGTCCTCGAGCTGGCGTGAGCGTTCACCTGACCGGGTGGAACTGCTCTCCCAGGGCGTCGCTTTGTCCACAGAACGGCTGATCGGCGGCGCGTCGGACCGTGTCGTTCTCCTACAGTCCGTCCGATTCGACGACTTGATCGACCGGGCTCGACGGGGGTGCCGTGCCGACCGCTCTGGATGTCGTGGACGGCGAGGTCCGGGAGCTCATCCGGCGTCGCGGCCTCGACCCCTTCACCGACCCTGCGCCCGTCCGGGTGCTGGTGCGCGACGT
>DASQTE010000265.1:0-5232 GCA_035642035.1 Blastococcus sp. | reverse complement strand
GCCAGTCGAGCAGCCCTGTCTCGACCATCGTCTCGACGACCACCGAGAGCGCCTGCTCGAGACCGAGCATGCCCGGGCGGGCCTGGGCCCACTCGCTCTCCTTGTCCTCCACGGCGTGCGGCGCGTGGTCGGTGGCGACGGCGTCGATGGTGCCGTCGGCGAGCCCCGCCCGGAGCGCCTGGATGTCCTCGTCCGTGCGCAGCGGGGGGTTCACCTTGAACACCGGGTCGTAGCTCTCCGCGCAGGCGTCGGTGAGCAGCAGGTGGTGCGGCGTGACCTCGGCCGTCACCTGGACGCCGCGGGACTTCGCCCAGCGCAGGAGCTCCACCGACCCCGCCGTCGAGACGTGGCAGACGTGCAGCCGGGCGCCCACGTGACCGGCGAGGAGCACGTCGCGGGCGATGATCGCCTCCTCGGCGGCGGCCGGCCAGCCGGTCAGCCCGAGCCGGGCCGACCGGTCGCCCTCGTGCATCTGGGCGCCGGCGGTGAGCCGGGGCTCCTCGGCGTGCTGGGCGACGACGCCGTCGAAGGCCTTGACGTACTCCAGCGCGCGGCGCATCAGGGCGGGGTCGCTGACGCAGTGCCCGTCGTCGGAGAACACCCGCACCCGGGCGGCGGAGTCGGCCATGGCGCCGAGCTCGGCCAGCCGCTCGCCCTTCAGGCCGACGGTCACCGCACCCACGGGGACGACGTCGACCAGGCCGGCCTGCTCGCCGAGCCGCCACACCTGCTCGACGACGCCGGCGGTGTCGGCCACCGGGTCGGTGTTGGCCATGGCGTGCACGGCGGTGAAGCCGCCCAACGCGGCGGCCCGGCTGCCGGTCTCGACCGTCTCGGCGTCCTCGCGGCCCGGCTCTCGCAGGTGGGTGTGCAGGTCGACGAGCCCGGGCAGGGCGATCAGCCCGGCCGCGTCGACCACCTCGGCGCCGGTCGCGGACAGCGAGTCGCCGATCGCGGCGATCCGGCCGTCCTTGACCAGGATGTCGACGGCGTCCCCGCCGTAGGGCCTGGCGCCCTTGATCAGGTAGTTCCTCACGCGGGCGAGCCTCCGAGCAGCAGGTAGAGCACGGCCATGCGGACGGAGACCCCGTTGCCGACCTGCTCGACGATCGTGGAGCGGACGGAGTCGGCCACCTCGGCCGCGATCTCCATGCCGCGGTTCATCGGCCCGGGGTGCATGACGATCGCGTCGTCGTCGAGGGTGGCCATCCGGCGGGCGTCGAGGCCGTAGCGGCGGCTGTACTCGCGGGCGCTGGGGAAGAACGAGGCGTTCATCCGCTCGGCCTGGACGCGCAGCATCATCACGACGTCGGCCTTCGGCAGCACCGCGTCGAGGTCGTAGCTGACCTCGACCGGCCAGCTGCCGATCCCCACCGGCAGCAGGGTCGGCGGCGCGACGACGGTGACCTCGGCGCCGAGGGTGTGCAGCAGGCCGACGTTGGAGCGGGCGACCCGGCTGTGCAGGACGTCGCCGACGATCGCGACCCGCACACCCTCGAGCCGGCCCAGCCGCTGCCGGATCGTGTAGGCGTCGAGCAGCGCCTGCGTGGGGTGCTCGTGGGTGCCGTCGCCGGCGTTGACGACGCTGCCGCGCACCCAGTTGGCCAGCCGGTGCGGCGCGCCGGAGGCCGAGTGCCGGACGACGATCGCGTCGCTGCCCATCGCCTCCAGCGTCAGGGCGGTGTCCTTGAGGCTCTCGCCCTTCGAGACGCTGCTGCCCTTCGCCGAGAAGTTGATGACGTCGGCGCTCAGCCGCTTGGCAGCGAGCTCGAAGGAGATGCGGGTGCGGGTGGAGTCCTCGTAGAAGAGGTTGACCACCGTGCGGCCCCGCAGGGTCGGCAGCTTCTTGACCTCGCGGCCGGCCAGGGCCCGGTCGATCTGCGCGGCGGTGTCGAGCACCAGCGTGGCGTCGGCGCGGTCGAGGTCGGCGGACTCGAGCAGGTGCCGCTTCATCGTGTCTCCCCTTCGCTCCCGCGGGGCGCTCCGCTCCTCGCTCGTTCCTCGCTGCGATGCTCACGCCCCTGTCCGCTCAGACCGCTCCCCTCCGTCACCAGGACCTCGTCGACCCCGTCGGTCTCGACCAGGTGCACCCGGACCTGCTGGCTGCGCGAGGTGGGCACGTTCTTGCCGACGAAGTCGGCGCGGATCGGGAGCTCCCGGTGCCCGCGGTCGACCAGGACGGCGAGCTGCACGTTGCGCGGCCGCCCCAGGTCGCGGAGCGCGTCGAGCGCCGCCCGGACCGAGCGGCCGGAGAACAGGACGTCGTCGACGAGGACGACCAGCCGGTCGTCGATGCCGGCGTCCGGCAGCACCGTCGGCTCCAGCGCCCGGACGCCGCGCATCCGCAGGTCGTCGCGGTAGAGGGTGATGTCGGCGGTGCCGACGTCGACCGCCGTCCCGGTGAAGGCCTCGATGCGGGCGGCCAGCCGGCGGGCCAGCGGCGCGCCGCGGGTGGGGATGCCCACCAGGACGAGGTCGGAGAGGCCACCGTCCGCCGATCCCGGCTCGATCGTCGCGGCCCGCTCGATGAGCTGGTGGGCCATGCGATCGACCACGCGGGCGACGTCGGCGGAGGAGAGCAGGGTGCCTGGGGCACCCGCGGGGGCACTGCCGGGGGACGTGCTCCGGGCAGGCTCGGACGAGCGGGCCAAAGAGGCCTCCTTCCCCGCCTCACTGGACGGGTCGTTAAAGGAGTGGGTCGGACCGGGGACGACGGTACTGCACCGGCCCGGGCTCCCCTCCGCCGACGTCCCGTACCGGGTTACGTCACGCTGAGTACCTGTCACGTCACTGACACATCAAAGAACTCCTCCTGTTGCAGAAACCCCACGACCAGTACGCTCAGTCACCAACTTGACCTTCTCGAGACGACGGACAGTGAGCAGACAGCGATGAGCACCGACTACTCACGGGCCCTCGGCGCCCGGCTCCGCGCCATCCGCAACCAGCAGGGGCTCTCCCTGCAGGGTGTGGAAGACAAGTCGCACGGCCGCTGGAAGGCAGTCGTCGTCGGCTCCTACGAGCGCGGCGACCGCGCCGTCACCGTGCAGCGGCTCTCCGAGCTGGCGGTGTTCTACGGCGTGCCGGTCTCCGAGCTGCTGCCCGACCCGCGGCCCAGCTCCGCGGTCACCTCCAGCACCAAGATCGTCCTCAACCTCGAGTCGCTGGGATCGCTCCCCGCGGACGAGGCCGGCCCGCTGGCCCGCTACGCGTCGACGATCCAGGCGCAGCGGCACGACTACAACGGCAAGGTGCTGTCGATCCGCGCCGAGGACCTCAAGTCGCTGGCGATCATCTACGACATGAGCCCCGACGAGCTGACCTCGCGGCTCATCGAGTGGGGCGTGCTGAACCCCGGCATGGAGAGCGTCGTCGGCTTCGGCGGCCCCGACGACGACGACGAGGAGCTCGACCCCAACTGGGAGCGCCGCCGCGCCCCGCGCTGAAGAACCCTCTGCCCCTGCAGAGGAACCACGAGAGGCCCCGTCCGCCGGTCGCGGACGGGGCCTCTCGTGGCCCGAGTGCCAGGTCAGCGGGTGGTGAAGGTCCACTCCTCCGCGGCCACGGGCAGGCCGGCGAGGTCCTTGACCCCGGCCGTCAGCACCACCGTGTACGTCGTGCCCGCCGCGAGATCCGCGTCGGGGTTGAGGATCACGGTGTTGCTGGTGGCGTTGTAGTTCACCGCCGTCGAGACCTTCGAATCGTCCGGTGCCTGGAGCCACACCGTGGCGGCGCTCGGCTTCGTGATCGGCTCGCTGAAGGCGATGAGCACGTTGGCGGCCAGGCCGACGCCGGTGGCGAGGTTGTCCGGCGTGCGGCTGGTGACGGTCGGTGCGACGGTGTCCGCCGACGCCGCGCCGATGGTGAACGCCCAGCTGGTCGGAGTCAGCCTGTTACCGGCCAGATCCTTCACGCCGTCGGTCAGCACGACCTTGTACAGGCCTCCGACCAGGTCGCTGTCCGGGTTGACGATCACCGTGTTGGTGGTCGCGTTGTAGTTGACCACCGCAGGGATCCGCGTCCCGTCCGAGGCCTCCAGCCAGACGGACGACGAATCGGGCTTGACGACCGGCTCGCTCATGCCGACCAGCACGTTGGCGCCCTTGGCCACGCCGGTCGCGCCCGGTGCGGGCGACTGTCCGGAGACCGTCGGCGGCACGGTGTCCCCGGACGCCGTCCCGCTCGTGGTGAACGTCCAGGTCGTGGGCACCAGCTTGTTGCCGGCCAGGTCCTTCACACCGTCGGTCAGGACGACCTGGTAGGTGGTGCCGGCAGCGAGATCGGCGTCCGGGTTGACGATCACCGTGTTGGTGGTCGCGTTGACGTTGACCACCGCAGGCACCTTGGAACCGTCCGGCGCGGCCAGCCAGACCGACGTCGCGTCCGGCTTCGCCACCGCCTCGCTCATGCCGACCAGCACGTTCGCGCCGCGGGCCACGCCGCCCGCACCGGACTCCGGTGTCCGGCTGACGACGGTGGGCGCGGTGCGGTCGTTGTCCGGGCCCTCGCCGCTGGTGACGAAGGACCAGCTGGTCTTCGGCAGCGGGTTCCCCGCGGCGTCGGTGACCGTCTCGCTGACCGTTGCTGTGTAGCGGGTGCCGGCGGCCAGGGGGTCGGTGGTGCCCGGGAAGGGGTTGAGGGTGGCCACCCCGGTGGTCCGGTTGTAGGCGACCCCCGCGGTCACCGCCGTCCCGTCGGAGCCGGAGAGCGTGAACGTCGAGCTGCTCAGGCCGGTGACCGGCTCGTCGAAGCCGACGGTGACGTTGCTCAGCCGGCCCACGTCGCGGGTGTCGGGGGCCGGGGTCTGGCTGACCGGCTTGGGCGGCAGCAGGTCCTGGCTGAAGTTCTCGCAGCCGACCGCGGGGCCGGTCACGTCGGCCAGGCCGTCGACGAGCATGGACTCGCGTGGCAGCGGTGCTGTGTGGCCGAAGCCGATCGCGTGGCCGTCCTCGGTGAGCAGCGCCTGCCGACGCTGCGCCTCGGTCAGGCCGTCGCTGTTGCGGAAGCCCAGGTAGGGCGCGCGGTAGTGCACGACGAAGCCACCGGGCACGGTCGGATCGGCCTCGACGACGTCGGGCGTGGCCCGGTACTTGCCGCTCTCGTTGCGGAACTCACCGGAGTCCAGGACGGACGGTGGGATGACCGTGCCGTCGGCCCGGTTCGCGACCCCGCGGACGACGACGTCCCCGTTCGCGGCGAGTTCGGGGGCCCCGGTCCAGCGGATGTCGTCCA
>DASQTE010000264.1:0-4476 GCA_035642035.1 Blastococcus sp. | reverse complement strand
GACCACCCGGAGACCGCGCGGCGGGCGGCCGCGCGGATCCGGGTCGACTACGAGGTCCTGCCCGCCGTCACCGACCCGCGGCGGGCCATGGACGAGGACGCGCCGGCCGTGCACCGGCCGGGCAACCTCGTGCGCCACCTGCAGCTGCGGCGCGGGGATCCCGACGCCGTCGCGCCGGTCGTGGTCTCCCTCGACTTCGAGGTCGGCATGCAGGACCAGGCGTTCCTGGGGCCGGAGTCGGGGCTCGCCGTCCCGGCCGAGGACGGCGGCGTCGACCTGTACGTCGCCACCCAGTGGCTGCACGTCGACCAGCGCCAGATGTGCCTGGCGCTGGGCATGCCGCCCGAGAAGGTCCGGCTGCACCTGGCCGGCGTCGGCGGCGCGTTCGGCGGGCGCGAGGACCTGTCGGTCCACGTGCACGCCTGCCTGCTCGCCCTGCGCACCGGCAAGCCGGTGAAGATGTCCTACGGCCGCGAGGAGTCGTTCTTCGGCCACGTGCACCGGCACCCGGCGTGGATGACCTACGAGTTCGGGGCCGAACGCGACGGCACGCTGGTCTACGCCCGCGCCAGGGTCCTGCTCGACGGCGGCGCGTACGCCTCGTCGACCGCGGCCGTCGTCGGCAACGCGGGCACGCTGGGCATGGGTCCGTACCGGATCCCGAGCGTGGCGGTCGACGCGTACGGCGTGTTCACCAACAACCCGCCGTGCGGGGCGATGCGCGGCTTCGGCTGCGTCCAGGCCGCCTTCGCCCACGAGGCGCTGATGGACGAGCTGGCCGACGCCGTCGGCGTCGACCGGATCGCGATCCGGCAGCTCAACGGCATGCGCGAGGGCGACACCAACATCACCGGGCAGGTCATCGACTCGGCGGCGCCGGTCGCCGAGCTGCTGCAGATCGTGTCCGAGCTGCCGCTCCCGCCCGAGCGCGAGGAGGAGCCGGACCTCCGTTCGCTGCCCGGGTCGGTCGGCAACACCACGCACGGCGAGGGCGTGGTCCGGGGCATCGGCTACGCGGTCACCTACAAGAACGTCGGGTTCTCCGAGGGCTTCGACGACTACTCGACCGCGCGGGTGCGGCTGGAGATGACCGGCGGCGAGGCCGTCGCGACCGTGCACACCGCGGCCGCCGAGGTCGGGCAGGGCCTGATCACCGTCGAGCAGCAGATCTGCCGCACCGAGCTCGGGGTGGAGCGGGTCGTCGTCCACCCGAAGAACACCGCGGTCGGGTCGGGCGGGTCGACGTCGGCATCCCGGCAGACGTACGTCACCGGGGGAGCGGTCAAGGCCGCCTGCGAGGCGGTCCGGGCCGTCGTCCTCGAGCGGGCGGCGCTGGCCCTGGGCCGGCCGGCCACCGACCTGCGGCTGGACGGCGAGAAGATCGTCGGGACCTCGGGCGAGGTGCTCGCCGGGCTGGCCGACGTGCTCGGCGACGACGCCGTCGAGGAGACGACGGAGTACCGGCACCGGCCCACGCACGCGATCGACCCGGAGACCGGCCAGGGCGACGCGCACGTGCAGTTCGCCTTCTCCGCGCACCGGGCCGTGGTCGACGTCGACGTCGAGCTGGGCCTGGTGAAGGTGGTCGCGCTGGACACCGCGCAGGACGTCGGCAAGGCGATCAACCCGGACGCCGTCGTCGGCCAGATCCACGGCGGGTCGGCGCAGGGGATGGGCCTGGCGCTGATGGAGGAGATCGTGGTGACCGACGGGCACGTGCGGAACCCGTCGTTCACCGACTACCTGATCCCGACCATCCTCGACATGCCGCCGATGCAGGTGAAGGTGCTCGAGTACGCCGACCCGCACGCCCCCTACGGCGTGCGCGGGGTGGGGGAGCCCCCGACGATCTCGTCCGGTCCCGCCGTCGCGGCCGCCGTCCGTGCGGCGTGCGGCAAGGCGCTCCGCCGGGTCCCGATCCGACCGGAGCACATCACCGGCACCTGACGGCGACGCCGGCCGGCGGGTGCGCGCACGTGCACCCGTCCCACGACGGGCGCGGTCCACGTGCGCGCACCCGTGGGGGAGGACAGAGTGGGCCGGTGCCGTTCCTGACCGGAGACCTGATCGTCCGCCGCGTCGACGCCGACCGGTGGGCCCTGGTGGACGCGCTGGTCTACCAGGGCCGCCGGGACCGGTTCGTCGTCCCTGCCGGGTTCCGCACCGACTTCGCCTCGGTGCCCCGCCCCGTCACGTGGCTGATCCCACGCTTCGGTGCGTACACGCTGGCCGCGGTCCTGCACGACTGGCTGGTGTCCGAGGGCCTGCGCACCGGGGTCGTGACGTCGCGGCAGGCCGACGGCATCTTCCGGAGGGTGATGCGGGAGAGCGGCGTCCCGGTGCTGCGGCGCTGGCTCATGTGGGCCGGCGTGCGGTGGAGCGCGCTCACCGAGGAGGACCGCCGGCCGGGCTGGCTGTTCAGCGCTCCCGGCGTACTGGCGGTCTCCGTGCTGGCCGCTCCGGTGGTCCTGCCGCCCGCCGTCCTCATCGTGCCCGGCCTCGTCGTCTACGCGGCGGCCGAAGGGCTGGTGGCCCGCTTCGCCCCGCCACAGCCCGAGCACCTGGTGCTGCCTTCCACCACGTGAGAACGGGCTGCGCCCACGGGCCCACTGGGCCAAGCTGCCTGGCATGACCGATGCTTCCGGCCCGCCGTTCCGCGCCGACCACGTCGGCAGCCTGCTCCGACCCAAGACCCTGCTCGACGCCCGTGCCCGGCACGCGGCCGGCGAGATCGACGACGCGGAACTGCGGGGCGCCGAGGACGAGGCGATCGCCGACGTCGTCCGCATGCAGGCCGACGTCGGGCTCCGGACCGCGACCGACGGGGAGTTCCGCCGCGCGTCCTGGCACATGGACTTCATCTACGCGATCGACGGCATCACCAAGGTGACCGACCAGAACATCGTCGTGCACTTCAAGAACGCCGACGGGAGCCTGGACTACACGCCGGCCGGCCTGCACGTGGACGGTCCCCTGGCGATCGACGAGCCGATCTTCGGCCCGGACTTCGCCTACCTGCAGTCGGTCGTGGGGGAGGGGCAGACGCCGAAGCTCACGATCCCGTCGCCCTCGATGGTCCACTACCGCGGGGGTGCGGCCGCGATCGACCCGAAGGTCTACCCCGACGAGGACCAGTTCTGGGACGCGCTCTCGGCCGCCTACTCCTCCCAGGTGCGGGGCATCGCCGCGCAGGGCTGCACGTACCTGCAGTTCGACGACACCAGCCTGGCCTACCTGAACGACCCGCAGCAGCGGGCGGAGCTGGCCGCCCAGGGCCGCGACGCGGACCACCTGCACGAGCGCTACATCCGGCAGATCAACGCCGCGCTCGCCGGTCGCCCCGAGTCGCTGACCGTCACCACCCACATGTGCCGGGGCAACTTCCGCTCCTCGTGGGTCGCCGAGGGCAGCTACGACTTCGTCGCGGAGGCGCTGTTCGGCGGCCTGGAGGTCGACGGGTTCTTCCTCGAGTACGACGACGACCGGTCCGGAGGGTTCGAGCCGCTGCGTTTCGTGCCGCCGGGCAAGCGTGTCGTCCTCGGCCTGGTGACGACGAAGCGGCCGGAGCTCGAGCGCAAGGACGACCTCAAGCGCCGCATCGACGAGGCGTCGAGGTTCGTCCCGCTCGAGCAGCTGGCGCTCTCGGGGCAGTGCGGCTTCTCCTCGACGGTGGAGGGCAACTTGCTCACCCGGGACGAGCAGATCGCCAAGCTCGCCCTGATCGTCGAGACCGCCGAGGAGGTCTGGGGCTGACCGTCGTCCGGCTCCGCCGCGAGGGCGCTCGCGTTCCCCAAAAGGCGTAACCGCGCGCCCTGGTCTTGGCGACGGGGGCGAACACCTGCACTGTGTTCGCCGTGGAGATTCGGCCGTCGGACGCCCAGTACCAGCCGACCGGCACCATCGACGTCGAGAACGGGGCCGACGGTCCGGTCCTGCACATGCGCGGCGACGTCGACGCCCCGGTCGTGCAGCGGTTCGAGGCCGAGCAGGCGGTGGACCGCCGGTCGATCGTCGCGGTCGAGTTCAGCGAGATGGCCTACATCGACTCGATCGGCCTGTCCCTCCTCGTGAGGTGGGCCCAGGACCGGACCTCCGCCGGCCAGGCCGCCGTCATCCGGAACGCCAATGAGCGGGTGGAGCGCGTGCTGTACATCGCCGGGATCGAGTCCATGTTCGTCCGCGAGGACTGACCTCGGCGCACGACCCGAGCCGGCCGAGGGCGATCAGCCTTGCTCCTCCTGGTCGATGCACATGATGTTGCCCTCGCTGTCCTTGAACCAGGCGGCCCGGCCGAGGCCCTCCATGGTGGCGATCTCGCCGTCCCAGGTGACACCCGGCATGTCGTAGACCTCGAAGGCCACGCCCTTGGCCTTCAGGTCGTGCACCTCCGACTCGATGTCGTCGACGTGCCACTGGGCGATGGTGTGCCCGGCCTGGCCGGCGTACTCGGTGCGGTACACCTGGAACGCCGTGCCG
>DASQTE010000263.1:0-5492 GCA_035642035.1 Blastococcus sp. | reverse complement strand
CTGGGACGACATCCCCCGGTGGCAGCTGATCAACAAGGCGCTCGACCTCGACTTCGCCGACCCGCCGGAGACCTACTCCACCTCGACGTGGGTCTACACCGACCTCGACGTCCCCGAGACCGCCACCGGCCGCCTGCCCCGCTCGCAGCGGACGCGGGAGGGCCTGGAGGCCGAGACCCTCGAGGACCTCGGCGAGACTGGCAAGCGCAACCGGCCGACGTCTTCCGGTGGTCGTGACTCCGGTGGCCGTGGCGACTCGCGCGGCCCGTCCGGCGGCCGCCAGGGCTCCCCGCGTTCCGGCGACGGCGAGCAGGGCACCGACGGCGGCAAGAGCCGTCCGCGGCGCCGCACCCGGGGCACCGGCGGCGCGTCCGCCGGCCAGGGCGAGTCGGCTCCGGCCGCCGCCGCGGACTCCGCCCCGTCCGACGGCGCGGCCACCAAGCCGCGCCGCCGTCGTCGTCGCGGTGGTGCCAACCGCGGCGGTGGCGGCTCCGAGTCCGCCGCCTAGTCACTCCGGCCGTGTCCTGCTTTGCCCGCCCGCCGTTGCGGGTGCTGGTCTGGACGGCGGCCACCGTGGCGCTGCTGCTCGTCGCGGCCCTGCTCTGGCAGGGCTCCGACGCGGCCGCCACGGAGAGCACCACCGCGCCACCGGCCGACGTCCCCTCGGGGACGGCGGCCGGCGCCGTCTCGCAGACGTGGTCCGCCGACGGCGGCCCGCTCCCGGAGGTGGTGGTGTCCGCGGGGCGGGTGCTCGTCGGCTCGGAGCACGGCGTCCGCGCGCTCGACCCGGTCACCGGCGCGGAGGCCTGGCACTACACCCGGTCCAACGCCCGGATGTGCGGCCTGACCGCCGCGGACGGTCTCGCGGTGGCCGTCTTCGCGACGGAGGACCGGTGTGACGAGGCCGTCGCCCTGCGCGCCGGCACCGGGGTCCGGGCGTGGACGCGCAACCTCAACCTCGCCGGCGACGCGACCCTGGACTCGACCACCTCGATCGTGCTCGCCAGCAACCCCACCGGCGTGCTCACGCTCGACCCCCGCGGCAACAACGTGCGGTGGCGCTACGCCCCGCCCGAGAGCTGCCGGCTGCTCGGCGCGGACGCGGGCAGCACCGGCGTCGTCGTCCTGCAGCGCTGCGCGGGCTCCCAGGTCCAGGTGCGGCTGCTCGACGGCTTCGCCGGGTCGCCGAACTGGAGTCGCGATCTGCCCGCGGCCGAGGGCGACGCCGTCCGCCTGCTGGGGGCCGACGGCGCGGTGACGGTCCTCGTCGGCGACGAGGTGCAGACCCTGGCCGGTCCGGACGGCGCGGAGCTCAGCCGGTTGCCGGTGCCCGGGGGGACGACGGACGTCGAGCAGTCGACCGTCGGGACCGTCTCGCTGGTGCGGATCGGCGGCACGGTGTCGGCGCTCGACACCGTGTCGGGCGCCCGCCTGTGGGAGGCACCGGGGATCGGGCTGCCCGTGGCCACCCCCGCTCCGAAGGACCCGACCCGGCCCGCTCCGCTGGTCCTGCCGGACGCCGAGGGCTTCTCCTTCCGCGACCCCGCGACCGGCGCCGAGTCGGCCCGCTCCGCGGTGACCGGGCTGCCGCCCGCGGGCACCGCATCGGTCGTGGGGCCGGTCGTCGTCCTCCGGCTGGACGACGGGGTCCTCGGCCACCGCTGACCCGCCGCTGCACGCGCGGCTCCGGCGAGGTTCACTGGGCACCATGGTCCTGCCCGGCCGCCCCGACGACACCGTGTCCCTCGCCATCGCCCCTGACGACCTGCGCCAGCTCGCCGAGCACGACGCGGCGCACCGCACCTTCCCGGGCCGCGCCGGACCGCTCGTCGCGCTCGACACCGACGGGGAGGCCGTCCGCGGCACCGCCCTGCTGGTCGCGGGCTACACCGGCAGCAAGGAGGACTTCGCGCCGCTGCTCGCCCCGCTGGCCGAGGCCGGCTACCGGGTGGTCGCCATGGACCAGCGGGGGCAGTACGAGTCGCCCGGACCCGACGACCCGGCGGCCTACTCGGTCGAGGAGCTCGGCCGGGACGTCGTCGTCGTCGCCCGCATCCTGCGCGAGGAGTCCGGCGAGCCGCTGCACCTGCTCGGCCACAGCTTCGGCGGCCTGGTCACCCGGGCCGCGGTGCTGGCCGAGCCCACGCTCTTCACGTCGTTCACTTTGCTCGGCTCCGGCCCCGCCAAGCTCGGCGGCGGGCGGGCGGAGCTGCTCGACCACCTCGGCCCGCTGCTCGACGCCGGCGGGGTGAAGCTCGTGCACGAGACGCTCGAGGCGGTCGCCATGACCGATCCGAAGGCGCAGGCCGTGCCGGCCGCGACGCGCGAGTTCTACTCCCGCCGGTTCCTGAGCAACGCCGAGGCGGCGCTGCGCGGGATGGCCGACGCGATGCTGGACGAGCCGGACCGGGTGGCCGAGCTGGCCGCCGTCGGGCTGCCGGTGCTGGTCGCCCACGGCGAGGCCGACGACGCCTGGCTCCCGCACGTGCAGGCGGACATGGCGGAGCGGCTGGGCGCCCGCCACGAGGTGATCCTCAACTCGATCCACTCCCCCGCCATCGAGAACCCGGTGCGGACGCTCGAGGTGCTGCTCGACTTCTGGGCCGACGCCACGGCGGCGTCGTGACGCCGCTGCCGCCGGGCTGGACGCCCGAGGAGGACCGGCTCGGCTTCTTCGGCCCGGACAGCGTCAGCTGGCGGGTCCACTCCGACCCCTCGTTCTCCGTCGGAGGGCTGCGCGCCCTGCTGCTGCAGGCGCTGCACCCGGTCGCGATGGACGGCGTCGCCCGGTTCTCCGGCGGGTTCCGCGACGAGCCGTGGCCGCGGCTGATCCGCACCGCCACGTACGTCGACACCCTGACCTTCGGCACCCGCACGGAGGCCGTGGAGGCGGTGGCGCGGGTGCGCGGCATCCACCGACGGCTGGGCGCGACGGAGGAGACAACCGGCCGTACCTACCGGGTGGACGACCCCGACCTGCTGCTGTGGGTGCACTGCTGCGAGGTGGACTCGCTGCTCACGGTGGCCCGCCGCGCCGGGGTGTCGCTGACCGACGAGGACGCGGACCGGTACGTCGCCGAGCAGGTGACCTCGGCGGAGCTGATCGGCATCGCGCGCGAGGACGCGCCGGCGTCCGTCGCGGCTCTCGCCGGGTACTTCGAGGTGATGCGTCCCACGCTCGCGGTCACGCCCGCGGCCCGCGACGCCTACCGGCTGATCACCGTGCCGCCGATGCCCACCTGGGTGCGCTACCTGACGCCGGCACAGGGCGCATGGGGCGGGTTGGCGGCGCTGTCCGTGGCGCTGCTGCCGCAGTGGGCCCGCCGCATGTACTCGCTTCCCGGTCTCGGGCTGACCGACGCGGCCGCGACCGCGGGCGTGAGGGCGTTCCGGCAGGCCCTGCTGCGACTCCCCCAGCGCGCCCAGCGCTCGCCGATCGTCTGGGCCGGCTGGGACCGCGTGGTCGAGGAGCCGGCCGCCTGAAGAAGGACCCCGCTGCTCCCCGCACCTCGCGGGCTCGGCACGGGCCCCTGCAGCGCGGCCGTTCCATCAGGCTCCATGGTCGTCCTCGGCGAGGAAGCTCCAGGTCGCCCGCGAGGGGACGGCGGCCTGACCGGTCGGGCAACTCGGCCGGAAATCGCACCAGCTGCACTGCTGCCCGGGGACGGCCGGGAACGCGGCGTCGGGGTCCTCCCCCGCCGCCATGCGCTCGGTCGCGGCGGTGATGTCGATGGCGATGTCCTCGGCCCGCCGCACGTGGTTGGCCAGCGACCGCTCGGTGTGCTCGAAGGAGGCCACCGTGCCGCTGGGCAGGTGGTGCAGCTCGACGCGGGTGCAGGGCCGCCGGAGAGTCCGTCGCGCACCGAGGACGTAGGCCGCGAGAGCCGGTGAGCCGCGGGCCTCGTCGTCGGTGCAGACCGAGCGGCCGGTCTTGTAGTCGACGACGACCAGCTCGTCGCCGCGCAGGTCGATGCGGTCGACCCGGCCGGACAGGGCCAGCCGCTCGGTGGTCGCGCCGACCGTGCGCTCGTTGCCCACCGGCTCGTCGGTCGGGTCGAGCGTGGCGACGTAGTCGGTCAGCCAGCCGGCGGCACGGGCCCGCCACCGGTCGGCCTGCTCGGCGTCGCGGAACCCGTTCTGCGACCACGCGGCGTACAGCATCTGGCGCGCCGCGCCGGTGGTGCGC
The DNA here is from genome assembly GCA_035642035.1 of Blastococcus sp. GTDB lineage: Bacteria > Actinomycetota > Actinomycetes > Mycobacteriales > Geodermatophilaceae > Blastococcus_B. The sequence goes on along the minus strand of DASQTE010000263.1, from coordinate 1,306 downwards.
TTCTCCACCGGCAGGTCCCACCACGAGCGCAGCGCGGCGTGGACGGCGGCGCCGACGGTGTTGTGCGCCCAGGCGGGACCCTTCTGCGGCGTCGGCCGGTCGACGTAGGCGTGCCGGTAGCGGCGCGGGCAGTCGGCGAAGGTGGCCAGCTTGCTCGGCGTCGCGGGGAACAGCCGGCGCGGCATGCCCGGCATCTCCAGCTGCGTGTCCCCACGGCTCGGCGTCCCCATGCCCGTCACGGTAGCCGCGGGGTCGGACGGTTCCGGCTCAGTCGCGGAACGGCGCGCTGCCGGTGCCGGCGGCGAGGATCGCCTCGAGCTGGTCGGGGTCGGTCGTGCAGGCGCCGATCGGGGTGGCCTTGTTGGTGCCGTGGTAGTCGCTCGAGCCGGTGGCGATCAGGCGGAAGTCGGCCGCGAGATCCCGCAGGTGGGCGCGTTCGCCGTCGGAATGGTCGGGGTGGTCGACCTCGAGGCCCAGCAGGCCGGCGTCGACCATCGCGGCGATCGCGGCGTCGCCGACGATCCGGCCCCGCTTGGTGGCCAGCCCGTGCGCGAACACCGGGACCCCGCCGGCGGCCCGGACCAGCGCGATGCCCTCGCGGACGTCGGTGTCGGCCTTCGCCACGTAGTACGGGCTGCCGTGGTGCAGCAGGTTGGCGAAGGCGTGGTCGACCGAGTCGGCGGCGCCCACCTCGACCAGGGCGCGGGCGATGTGCGGCCGCCCCACGACCCCGCCCTCGGACTTCTCCACGATCCGCTCCCACGACACCGGGTAGCCGGCCCCGGCGAGCGCGGCCACGATGCGTTCCCCGCGCTCCAGCCGCTCGTCCCGTAGTCGCGCCCGCTCGGCGGCGAAGCCGGGATGGGTGGGGTCGAACAGGTAGGCCAGCAGGTGGACGCTGATCGGCGGCTGGTCGTCGGGGAACCACCGGCAGGACAGCTCCATGCCCGGGACCACGGTGAGGCCCGGGGGCCGGGCCGCCTCGGCGGCCGACCAGCCCGCCGTCGTGTCGTGGTCGGTCAGCGCGACGACGTCGAGCCCAGCGCCGCGGGCGGTCGCGAGCAGCTCGGCGGGGCTCTCGGTTCCGTCGGACACCGAGGAATGGGTGTGCAGGTCGATCCGCATCACGGCTCAGCCTGCCGCACGATCACGGCAGCCGCGGGATGGGCTCGGTGTCGTGCCGTCCACCCTCGGACGGCGGCCGCGGCGGTCGGGGTGGGCGCGCCGGCGGCTCCGGATTGCCCTCGTCGTCACCGCTGGCGGCGGCTCCGCCGCTGCCGCCCCAGTCGCTGCTGAAGAGCAGGCC
>DASQTE010000262.1:0-12064 GCA_035642035.1 Blastococcus sp. | reverse complement strand
CCGCATTGATCCTCCCGTGCAGAACCTGTGGGGGCTGACGCGTCGGCGCGCCCTGGACTTCGGACGGATGACGACCGCCGGCTGTTGACGCCGGCTGCGCTCGCCGTCCCCTCCCCGAATCCCGAAAGGCCATCCCTTCCGTGCTCGCTCGTCTCCGCCGCGTGCCGTTCGCGGCGCAGGTACTCCTCGCCCTCGTCGTGGGCGTCGCCCTCGGCTTCGTCGCCCGTGAGATGGGGACCGTCTCCGACGGCTCGCCCAACTGGCTGACCAGCACCCTGCAGACCATCGGCGGCACCTTCGTGACGCTGCTCAAGACGCTGGTCCCGCCGCTGATCGTCACCGCCGTGATCGTCAGCATCGCCAACCTCAAGCAGGTCTCCAACGCCGCCCGGCTGGCCGGTCAGACGCTGCTGTGGTTCGCGATCACCGCGCTGATCGCCGTGGGCATCGGCATCGGCCTGGGCCTGCTCACCGAGCCCGGCCGCAACAGCTCCGTGGACGCCGCAGCCCAGGGGGCGCCGGAGAGCACCGGCTCCTGGTTCGACTTCCTCACCGGCATCGTGCCCGGCAACATCTTCGGCCTGCAGGGCTCGCCGGAGGGCAGCCTGTCCTTCAACGTCCTCCAGCTGATCGTCATCTCGGCCGCCATCGGCATCGCCGCGCTCAAGGTCGGCGAGGCGGCCGAGCCCTTCGTCGGCTTCGTCCGGTCCGCCCTGGCCATCGTCCAGAAGGTGCTGTGGTGGGTCATCCTGCTCGCGCCGCTGGGCACCGTCGGCCTGATCGGCAACGCCGTCGCCAGCTACGGCTGGGAGTCCCTCAGCTCGCTGGGTGTCTTCGCCGGTGCCGTCTACGCCGGCCTCGCGATCGTGCTGTTCGTCGTCTACCCGGTGCTGCTCCGCCTGCACGGCCTCTCGCCGCTGCGGTACTTCGCGGGCGCCTGGCCGGCCATCCAGCTCGCCTTCGTCTCCCGCTCCTCGATCGGCACCCTGCCGGTGACCGAGCGGGTGACCGAGCAGAACCTGGGCGTCCCGCGCTCCTACGCCTCCTTCGCCGTGCCGCTGGGCGCGACGACGAAGATGGACGGTTGCGCGGCGATCTACCCGGCGCTGGCGGCGATCTTCGTGGCCCAGTTCTTCGGCGTGGACCTGTCGATCACCGACTACCTGCTGATCGCGCTGGTCTCGGTCATCGGCTCGGCCGCCACGGCCGGGGTCACCGGCGCCGTGGTCATGCTGACCCTCACGCTGTCGACCCTCGGTCTGCCGCTGGCCGGCGTCGGCCTGCTCCTCGCGATCGACCCGATCCTCGACATGGGCCGCACCGCGGTGAACGTCGCGGGCCAGGCGCTCGTGCCGACCATCGTGGCCAAGCGCGAGGGCATCCTCGACGTCGAGCGCTACCGGTCGACCTCCACCATCGACCCGCTGGCCCGGGTCGAGGAGCGCGGGGGAGTGGACACCGACCTGCGCCGTCCGGAGCCCGTCACCGTGTAGTCCCGCACGACGGCAGAACGGCCCGGTCCTCCTCGCGGAGGGCCGGGCCGTTCGCCGTCCTCACCCGGTGAGGTCGGCGCAGCCGGACTCGTCGGGCAGCAGCGGGCGGAAGGCGACCGACCAGCGGGAGCCGTCGCCGGTGACCCACGGGGTGGACGCGTTGCCGCCGCGGGCCGCCTCGAGGACCGCCTGCGCCTCGGGCCCGGACGCCGTCACGCACGAGACGTCCGGCGGCCCGCCGGTGGGCTCGCCCGGGAGAGCCGGACCGGGCCAGGGCAGCTCGGGTTGGGTGAGCCCGTCCTCCGGATCGGTCCACGGCGTCACGACGGCGGCAACGGACCCGGGTGCGTACGACGAGGTCCCGGCGCCGCCGGCGTCCAGGAGCGAGGACTGCAGGTCGCTCAGCCGGCCGCGGGCCTCCTCCTGCTCGGGAGTGAGCCCGCTGCCCTCCGGCGTCTCGAACAGCGCGTACACCTCGCGCTCGTACGTGCCCTCGGACGTGACGAGGGTGAACCGCGTCGACGGCGCGTCGGCGACGGGCGGCGTGCCGAGGTCCGATGTCTCGGCGACGCCCGCGGCCAGCGCCCGGTCGACGAGGTCCTGCACGGCGGCGTCGTCGATCTCGGCCACCTGCACGTTCGGCAGAGCCGGTCCCGGATAGATCAGCGCGACCGGCCCCTCGGTGATCACGCTGCCGTCGGCGTAGACGCTCACCAGCGGCAGCCGCGCCGCGGTGGTCGTCGGGGTGACGAAGCCGCCGAGATGCTCCACCCGCAGCACGAGGCCGTCGGCAGCCGGGGCCTCGGAGGAGGGCGGGGCGGACGACGGAGCCGCCGAGGGCCCACCGGTCGCTCCGCGCTCCGCGCACCCCGCCAGCGCGAGCGCCAGGACCGCTGCCAGCGCCGACCGCGGGATCGTCATGCCCAGACGACGACGGGGCGGCGGGCCTGGTTCCCGCGCGCGGTAGCGTCGGGCCCCGTGCGCCTGGTCATCGCCCGTTGCTCCGTCGATTACATCGGGCGGCTCACCGCCCACCTGCCCATGGCGACCCGCCTGCTGCTGGTCAAGGCGGACGGATCGGTGTCCATCCACGCCGACGACCGCGCCTACAAGCCGCTGAACTGGATGAGCCCGCCCTGCACGCTGAAGGACGAGCTGGCCGACGGCTCGGGGACGTGGACGGTCACCAACAAGGCCGGCGAGCAGCTGATCATCACGATCGAGGCCGTCGAGCACGACCACTCCCAGGACCTCGGCATCGATCCCGGCCTCCAAAAGGACGGCGTCGAGGCCGAGCTGCAGCGCCTGCTCGCGCTGCATGTCGAGACCTTCGGGCAGGGCTGGTCGCTGGTCCGCCGGGAGTACCCGACCGCGATCGGCCCGGTCGACCTGCTCTGCCGCGACGCCGCGGGCGCCGTGGTGGCGGTCGAGATCAAGCGGCGGGGTGAGATCGACGGCGTCGAGCAGCTCACCCGCTACCTGGAGCTGCTCAACCGCGACCCGCTGCTCGCCCCGGTCAAGGGCGTGTTCGCCGCGCAGGAGATCAAGCCCCAGGCGCGGGTGCTCGCCCAGGACCGCGGCATCGACTGCGTCACCGTCGACTACGCCGTCCTCAAGGGCACCGACGACCCGTCCCAGCGCCTGTTCTGACGAAGGACCCCGAGGGGTCGGGGCATGTTACCCGCTGGTAGCCCCACGGAGCGCCGCCGGGCGGCGGGGTGAGAGACTGCGACCACCGGCGGTGGGAGGAGATGGCAACGTGGCCAGGGAACTGAACGAGGTCGGCGTCGTGGGGCTGGGCACCATGGGTGCCGGCATCGCCGAGGTGCTCGCGCGGGCGGGCCTGTCGGTCACCGCCGTGGAGGTCACCGACGACGCGCTGGCCCGCGGTCGTGGCCACGTCGAGCAGTCCACCGACCGCGCGCTGAGCCGCGGCAAGCTGGACCCCGCTGACCGGGACGCGATCTTCGAGCGGATCCGGTTCAGCACCTCGCTCGAGGACCTGGCGAACGCCGAACTGGTCATCGAGGCCGTGCCCGAGCGCATGGAGCTCAAGGCCGACGTCTTCGCCCGGCTGGACAAGATCTGCGCACCCGACACCATCCTGGCGACCAACACCTCGAGCCTCTCGGTCACCGAGCTCTCCGTCGTCACCGGGCGGCCCAGCAAGGTCATCGGGATGCACTTCTTCAACCCGGCCCCGGTCATGAAGCTGGTCGAGGTCGTGCGCACCGTCGTCACCGAGCAGTCGGTCGTCGACGACGTCGAGGCGCTGGCCGAGCGGCTGGGCAAGGTCGACGTGACGATCGGCGACAAGGCGGGGTTCATCGCCAACGCGCTGCTGTTCGGCTACCTCAACCACGCCGTCTCGATGTACGAGAACCGCTACGCCACGCGCGAGGACATCGACGCCGCCATGCGGCTGGGCTGCGGCCTGCCGATGGGCCCGCTGGCGCTCATGGACCTCATCGGCATCGACACCGCCTACGAGATCCTCGACACGATGTACAAGCAGTCGCGCAACCGGCTGCACGCGCCGAGCCCGATCATCAAGCAGATGATGACCGCCGGACTGCTGGGCCGGAAGGTCGGCCGCGGCTTCTACACCTACGCCGAGGAGGGCTCGGCCGTGGTCGTCGACGACGCGGCCACGCCCCCCGCCGGCGGGGCCGCCGAGGGCGCCCGACCGGTGCGGACCGTCGGCGTGGTCGGCTCCGGCACGATGGCCACCGGGATCATCGAGGTCGTCGCCAAGGGCGGCTACGACGTCCGGTTCGTGGCCCGCGCGCCGGAGAAGGTCGAGGCCGTCACGAAGGCGCTCACCAAGTCCCTCGACAAGCAGGTCGTCCGCGGTCGGCTCGACGAGGCCGCCCGGGACGAGATCCTGGCCCGCGTCACCGGGACGACGTCGCTGGACGAGCTCGCCGACTCGGACCTGGTCATCGAGGCCGTCGTGGAGTCCCTGGCCGTCAAGGAGGCGCTGTTCGCCAACCTCGGCGAGATCGCCAAGCCCGGCGCCGTCCTCGCGACCACGACGTCGAGCCTGCCGGTCATCGAGTGCGCCAAGGCCAGCGGCCGCCCGGCCGACGTCGTCGGGATGCACTTCTTCAACCCGGCCCAGGTGATGAAGCTGGTCGAGATCGTCTCCACCATCTCGACCGCGCCCGACGTGGCCGCCACCGCCCACGCGGTCAGCGCGCAGCTCGGCAAGCACGCGGTGTCCTGCACCGACCGGGCCGGGTTCATCGTCAACGCGCTGCTCTTCCCCTACCTGAACGACGCGGTGAAGATGCTCGAGGCGCACTACGCGACCGCCGACGACATCGACGCCGCCATGAAGGTCGGCTGCGGCTACCCGATGGGCCCGTTCGAGCTGCTGGACGTCGTCGGCCTGGACGTGTCGCTGGCCATCGAGCGGGAGCTGTACACCGAGTTCCGGGAGCCCGGCTTCGCGCCGGCACCGCTGCTCGAGCACCTGGTCACCGCCGGGTACCTGGGTCGCAAGACCGGCCGCGGGTTCCGGGACTACGCCGGCCGCTGACGCGTGCCCCGACGCCGCCCCCGGGCGGGCTCGAGGCCGTCGGGTCGCGAGCCGGGTGGGCCGGGATCCCGACAGCATCGCGTCGACACCGTCGAGGAGGCGGGTGACGGCGACTGGGTCGTGCGGCCGGTCACCGGCTCGGCGACCGGCAAGACCTACCGGTGCCCGGGCTGCGACCAGGAGATCAGGTCCGGGACGCCGCACGTGGTCACCTGGGCGGCCTACGCCCGGGACTCCGACCTCGACCCGTGGGACACCGAGTCGGCCGCGGACCTGCGCCGGCACTGGCACACCGCCTGCTGGCGGGCACGCGACCGCCGCCGCTAACGCGCCTCGGCGAAGACCACGACGTTGTCGGTGTAGCTGCCGCGGCTCCGGTCGAACTCCCCGCCGCAGGTGATCAGCCGCAGCTGCGCGCCGGACGTGGGCGCGTAGACCTCCTCGACCGGGAAGTCGGTCTTCGCCCGGTGGACGACCCGGGTGACCGTGAACCGCGCCGTGCTGCCGTCGGCGCGGCCCACCAGCACCTCGGCGCCGGGCCCGAGCTCGTCGAGCCGGGCGAACACCCCTGGCCGGCCGGCCCAGTCGACGTGCCCGGTGATCACGGCGGAACCGGTCTCCCCGGGGACCGGGCCGCCGGTGTACCAGCCGGCCAGCGCCGGGTCGGCCGGGGGGACCAGCGCCCCGGCGTCCAGCCCGGCGCCGGTGAGGGCCGCGTCCACGCCGACCTCCGGCACGCTGAGGTGCACCGGTGCCGCGGCCAAGGAGGGCTCTGGAGCGAGCACGACGGGTCGGGCGACCGCTTCCTCGGCGGCAGCGGCCGGCACGGCCCCCGCCGTGGCGGCGGCCAGCCCGGTCGCGGCGAGCAGCACCCTGCCCCGCCGCCCGGCCGCCGCCAGCACCGTCATGGTGGCGACGGCGAGGGGGACCAGCGCGGGCGCCCCGGGCAGGCCGCCCGAGCCCGCCTCGACGGCACCGGTCGGCACGACCGCCGGTCCGGCGGCGTCGACGACCGGACGGACGACCAGCCCGCCGCCGGCGTCGTCGAGGACGAGCAGGGTGACGACGGAGCCCGCCACGAAGGAGACGGGGACCTCGGCGGCCGCGCCGTCCCCTCCGACGGCGAGGGTCGCCGGTCCGGCCGGGACGGCGACCGGCTCGCCGGCGGCCCCGAAGGGCAGCGCCGACGCCAGCGAGGGCCCGCCGGCCACGGCGACGTCCAGGGCGCCGGCCGCACCGGCCGCGGCGAGGACCCGGACCCGCGCCGTGCCGGGAGCAGGGGCGGAGAGGTCGTCGGGGAACGTGGTCAGCGCGAGGTCGGCGAACGCGCCGCCGAGCGTGACCGTGCGGGCACCGCCAGCGGGCAGGTCGACGCGGGCCGACAGCACCGGCGCGGCGGTGCGTCCGGCTCCGGCGGCGCGCACGCTCACCGCGTAGCTGCCGGCCGGCAGGTCGACGGGATCGGCGACCGCGCCGTAGGCGAGGCCGGTGACGACGTCGTCCCCCGGATCGGTCAGCGGGCCGGACGAGCCGACAGGCACCGGCGCCACGGCGACGTCCACGGCGGGGGTGTCAGGGGAGAGGTGGGCGAACCGGAGCTCGCCGCCGTCTTCAGCGGCGGCTGGCGGCGCGCCCAGGGACGCGCACAGCAGCCCCAGGACGACGACGAACAGCCCGCGCGCCGGCCGGACCGCGCGGTCCGGCGACGTGCGGGCTGCCCGTCGTGCTGCTGGGTTCAGGAACGACCCTGCCCGACCGGCTGGTCGATCGCCTGGGTGGGCGGACCCTGGACCGGGGCGGGGGTGGTGCCGGGGCGCGGGGGCATCGGGAGCTGCCGGGTGGCCGGCTCCGGGCGGGTGGGCTGACGGGCCGCCGCGGCCTCGCCCTCACCCCGGGGGGCGGTGCTCTGGGGCGTCGCCGCCGGAGCGGGGGCCGTCGAGGGCGCCCGCTGCGGCCGGCGCTCGCCCTCGCGGGGAGCGGTGGTCGACGAGTCGGCCGGCGGCGTCGCGGACGGGGCCCCGGCGGCTGCTGCTGCCGGCGTCTGCGGCTGCGTGGGGGCCTGCTGCGCCTCGGGCTGCTGCGGACTCGACTGCTGGGAGCGGTCGCCGAGGTCCGGCAGCGTGGTGAGCAGCTGGCGGGCCTGCAGCAGACGGCTGGTGAGCTCGTCGCGCACCTCGCGGATGGCCTCCGCCTTGGCCTCGGCCTCGGCGACGAGCTGGGCGGCGTGCTGCTCGGCGGTGGCGATGCGCTGGCGCGCGGCCTGGGTGGAGATGCGCTCGCGCTCCTCGTCGGCCGCGGCCGCCTCGGCCCGGCGCGCCCGCTGCGCGATCTCGAAGTCCTCCTCCACCTTGGCGCGGCGGGCCTGGGACTCGGCGTCGAGGCGGGCCACGCGCTCCTGGGCCTTGGCGACGAGCTCGTCGGCGCGCTGCTGGGCCTTCTGCATGATCTGCTCGGCGCCCTGGCCCGCCTCCGCGAGCATCCGCTCGGCCTCGGCCTGCCCGGCGGCGTGCCGCTCGAGCAGCGCCCGCTCCTCGGCCGCGGTCTGCTCCCGGACCGCCTGGGCGTCGAGCTCGGCGGCCCGCCGGATCTCGACCGCCTCCTCCTCGGCGAGCGTCAGCATGTGCTGGATGCGCTCGCTGATGTTCTCGAAGGTAGGGGCCGACGCGGTGGCCGCCTTCCGGCGCAGCGCCTCGATCTCGCCGTGCAGGGCGGACAGCTGGCCGGCCAGGTCGGCGGAGCGGCTGACGGCGGCGTCGCGGTCGGCGAGGGCGATCCGGAAGTCGGCCTCGAGCCGCTCGATCGTCTCGGCGACCTGGCTGCGGTCGTACCCCCGCAGGACCACGTCGAACGAGTGCTGGGCCTCGTGGATCGGCAGCAGGTCACGGCGGGGATCGCTCATGTCCTCATCCTCGCAGACGGTCCGGGGCTAGTCAGCGTGTCGGACGGTATCCGGTGTCAGTGAGTCGGCTGAGCCGGCTCACCAGGGGGCCTGGCCGGACCCCCTGGTGAGCGGCGCGTTCAGACGCCGCGGAAGCGGTTGATCGCCTCGAGGTGCTGCGCGCGCTTCTCGGTGTTCCGGACGCCGAGGCCTTCCTCGGGGGCGAGGGTGAGCACGCCGACCTTGCCCTGGTGGGCGTTGCGGTGGACGTCGAGGGCGGCCTGGCCGACCTCGGCCATCGGGTACACCTTCGACAGGGTGGGGTGGATGAGGCCCTTGTCGATGAGCCGGTTGGCCTCCCACGCCTCCTTGTAGTTGGCGAAGTGCGAGCTGATGATCCGCTTCAGGTTCATCCAGAGGTAGCGGTTGTCGTACTGGTGCATGTAGCCGGTGGTCGAGGCGCAGGTGACGATCGTGCCGCCCTTCTTGGCCACGTAGACGCTGGCCCCGAAGGTTTCCCGGCCGGGGTGCTCGAAGACGATGTCGACGTCCTCGCCGCCGGTCAGCTCCCGGATCTTCTTGCCCAGCCGCTGCCACTCCTTGGGGTCCTGGGTGTGCTCGTCCTTCCAGAAGGCGTACTGCTCGGCGGAGCGGTCGATGATCAGCTCGGCGCCCATCTTCCGGACGATCTCGGCCTTCTCCTGGCTGGACACCACGCAGACCGGGATCGCGCCGCCGTTGAGCGCCATCTGGGTGGCGTAGGAACCCAGCCCGCCGGAGGCGCCCCAGATGAGCACGGTGTCGCCCTGCTTCATGTTCGCGCCGTTGTGGGAGACCAGCTGCCGGTAGGCGGTGGAGTTGACCAGCCCGGGTGCGGCGGCCTCCTCCCAGGAGAGGTGGCCGGGCTTGGGCATCAGCTGGTTGCTCTTCACCAGGGCCAGCTCGGCCAGGCCGCCGAAGTTGGTCTCGAAGCCCCAGATGCGCTGCTGGGGGTCCATCATCGTGTCGTCGTGGCCGGCCGGGTCCTCCAGCTCCACCGACAGGCAGTGCGCGACGACCTCGTCGCCGGGCTTCCACTTGTTCACGCCCGGGCCGACCCGCAGCACGACGCCGGCGAGGTCGGAGCCGACCACGTGGTAGGGCAGGTCGTGCTTCCTGGTGAGCTCGGAGACCCGGCCGTAGCGCTCGAGGAAGCCGAACGTGGAGACCGGCTCGAAGATCGACGTCCAGACGGTGTTGTAGTTCACCGACGAGGCCATCACGGCCACGATCGCCTCGCCCGGGCCCAGCTCCGGGACGGGCACCTCCTCCACGTGGAGGGACTTGCGCGGGTCCTTCTCCTTGGTGGGCATGCCCTCGAACATGTCCTGCTCGTCCTTGCGGACGACGACGGCGCGGTAGGACTCGGGCACGGACAGCCCTCCCACCGCGTCCAGCGAGTCGCTGAGGATGGCGTCCCTGATCTCGTTCACGCGTTCTCCCGGGTCTTCGTCGGCTCGGAGTGTCGGCGGGCGGTGGGGCAGTCTCGGCGCGCGCTGTGCAGCGTGCGGTGGCGCGATGTTACCGGTGGGTAACCGGAGAGGCGAGCCCGGTCAGTGAGCCGGGTGGTCGGCCGGCTGGACCAGCTCGACCAGCACGCCGCCGGCGTCCTTCGGGTGGACGAAGTTGACGCGGCTGCCGGCGGTCCCGCGCTTGGGGGTGTCGTAGAGCAGGCGGAGGCCCCGCTCGCGGAGCGTGGCGCCCACGGCCTCGACGTCCTCCACCCGGAAGGCGAGCTGCTGGAGCCCCGGGCCGGAGCGCCCGATGAACTTCGCGATCGTCGACTCGGGCGTGAGCGGGGCGAGCAGCTGGATCCGGGTGTCGCCGTCGCCGACGGCGAGCATCGCCTCGCGGACGCCCTGCTCCTCGTTGGTCTCCTCGTGCACGGACTGCACGCCGAAGGCCTGCGCGTAGAACGCGATCGCCTCGTCCAGGTCCGGGACCGCGATGCCCACGTGGTCGATGGTCGTGAACAGCTCGCCGGGCAGTCCGGCATGCGTCTCGTTGGTCACGGGGGCATCCTCCCGCCTAGACGTCTGAGACGTCACATGGATGTGGCAGGGGTCACGACCGGGCCGCGGGACCGCCGGGTCCGATGACTCGTCGTGCCCTCTGGAAGAGCACGGTCCTATCCTGAGGGGCAGTCCGATCCCGCGCGGTCCGCGCGGTCTGCCCTGTCGAGAGGGTCGCCAACGGCGGCGACCCGGCACTGGAGGCTCCATGTCCCGCTCGGTCATCGTCGGCGGCGCCCGTACCCCGATGGGCCGTCTGCTCGGCTCGTTGAAGGACTTCTCCGCGGCCGATCTCGGCGGCATCGCGATCAAGGCCGCCCTGGAGCGGTCAGGCATCTCCGGCGACCAGGTCGACTACGTGATCATGGGTCACGTCATCCAGGCCGGCGCCGGCCAGAACCCGGCCCGACCCGCCGCCGTCGCCGGCGGCATCCCGATGTCGGTTCCCTCGTTCACGCTCAACAAGGTGTGCCTGTCGGGCATCGACGCGATCGCGCTGGCCGACCAGCTCATCCGCGCCGGCGAGTTCGACGTCGTCGTCGCCGGTGGCATGGAGTCGATGACCCAGGCGCCGCACCTGCTGGCCAACTCGCGCACCGGCACGAAGTACGGCGACACGAAGCTGATCGACTCCATGGCCCACGACGGCCTGTCCGACACCTTCGACCAGGTCGCCATGGGCGTCCTGACCGAGCAGTCCAACAGCCGCTACGACCTGACCCGCGAGGAGCAGGACGAGTTCGCCGCGGCCAGCCACCAGAAGGCCGCCCGCGCCGCCAAGGACGGGATCTTCGACGAGGAGATCACCCCGGTCCTCATCCCGCAGCGCAAGGGCGACCCGATCGAGTTCCGCGAGGACGAGGGCATCCGCCCCGACACGACGGCCGAGAGCCTGTCCAAGCTGAAGCCGGCCTTCGCCAAGGACGGCACGATCACCGCGGGCACCGCCTCGCAGATCTCCGACGGCGCCTGCGCGGTCGTGGTCATGAGCGCGGAGAAGGCGGCGGAGCTCGGCTGCACCGTGATCGCCGAGATCGGCGCCCACGGCGTGGTCGCCGGTCCGGACGCCACCCTGCAGACCCAGCCGTCGCGGGCCATCCAGAAGGCGTGCGCGCGCGAGGGCATCGACCCGAAGGACCTCGACCTCGTCGAGCTGAACGAGGCCTTCGCCGCCGTCGGCATCGTCTCGACCCGCGAGCTCGGCATCGACCCGGAGAAGGTCAACCCCAACGGCGGTGCCATCGCCCTCGGCCACCCGGTCGGTATGAGCGGTGCCCGGATCGTGCTCGACCTGGCGCTCGAGCTGCGTCGCCGCGGTGGCGGCGTCGGCGCCGCGGCCCTGTGCGGCGGCGGTGGTCAGGGCGACGCGCTGATCCTGCACGTGCCCGCCAAGGCGTGACTCCGGAGGGCCTCGCCGTCCAGCCGGACGCCCCCGCCGCCCCCACCGGGCGGCGGGGTCGGCGGGCTGCCGACGTCCCCGCGCTGGTGGAACGTGCCCGAGAGGGCGACGCCCGCTCGGTGGCCCGGCTGATCTCCCTGGTGGAGGACGCCAGCCCTGCCCTGCGCGAGGTGGCCGCGGCGCTCGCCCCGCACACCGGCCGGGCGCAGGTGCTCGGGCTGACCGGGTCGCCCGGTGTCGGCAAGTCGACGTCGACGACCGCGCTCGTGCGCGCCCTGCGGGCGGCGGGCAAGCGGGTGGGCGTGCTCGCCGTCGACCCGTCGTCGCCGTTCTCCGGCGGGGCCCTGCTCGGCGACCGGGTGCGGATGCAGGACCACGCCGGTGACCGCGGGGTCTACATCCGCTCGATGGCCTCCCGCGGGCACCTGGGCGGGCTGTCCTGGGCGACCCCGCAGGCGCTGCGGGTGCTCGACGCCGCCGGCTGCGACGTCGTCCTGATCGAGACGGTCGGGGTCGGGCAGTCGGAGCTGGAGATCGCCTCGCTCGCCGACACCACGCTCGTGCTGGTCGCGCCGGCGGAGCTCGCCGACCAGGGCGTTGGTCGACGTGGACTTGCCCACGCCGGGAGCGCCGGTGAGACCGACCACGTGAGCGTGACCGGCGTACGGCGCCAGCGTGGCCATCACCTCACGCAGCAGCGGT
>DASQTE010000261.1:0-12394 GCA_035642035.1 Blastococcus sp. | reverse complement strand
GCGGCGCTGACGAAGGACCCCTCTGCCCCCCACGCCTCGCACGCTCGGCGCGGGACCCTGCAGAGGGGCCGGGCCTAACCGTCCCGCGGCTGCCTCGGGGTCGCGTCGGAGCTCGTCGGCGACCCGGCGTCGGCCGCCGTGTTCCGGTCGACCGGCGTGGGCGGGGTCCAGTACGGCGGGGGGCCGGCGGGCGGCATGCCGTACGGCGTCCGGGGAGCAGCCGAGGGACGACGCAGCGCGAGCACCAGGACCAGGGTGGCCACCAGGCACAGGAACAGCCCGCCGCCCAGCAGACCCCAGGCGAGGCCACCCAGCGCCGGGGTCGTCGCCCCGATGCGGGCGTCGACGGCAACCCCCGCCGACCCGTCGGCGTTCATGATCACCAGCGTCCAGGTGCCCTCCGCCGGCTCCCAGCTCAGCTGCTGGGTACCCGTGCCGCTGGCCTCGACCGTCCAGAAGTCCTGCTCGGTGGGCGGCCCGGCCGGGGCGCCACCGGGGAGGAGCACCTGGTCGGCCGCCGAGGTGTCCAGGCCCAGGTCGTCGATGACCGTGCGCTCCACACCGGTCAGGTAGGCCTCGACGTCGCTGGTCGGGCCGACGCCTAGGAAGACGTCCTCGCCGGCGTCGGTGCCCGTGGCCTCGACGCGCGCGGTGCCCAGCGCAGAGGACAGGGGCACCCAGTCCGCGTCCGTCTCGAGCTGGATCCGGTCGCTCTGCAGCGCGTGGCCGGCGCTGGAGAACTCGTCGGTGGCGGTGAACAGGTAGCCGTCGTCGTCGCGCCCCCAGGTGTCCGCCCAGAGCAGCACCCCGCCACCGGCGACCAGCCCCAGCGCCGGCAGGAGCAGCAAGGCAGCGAGGACCACGGCGATCACCCGCCCGGCGCCCATCCGGGCAGGCGGCGGCGGGACCCACGCAGCTGAGGGGTTGGCGGCCATCAGGTACCTCCTTGCAGCCGCCGGGCCGCGGATGCCGCGGCGCGTGCCGGCGGTCGGCCCCACCCTTGCACCGGGGCGGACGGCCGACCACCACCCCGCGCTGCGCAGCGGCCGGCGCACGCGCGCGGAAGACGGCGGGTCGCCGCTGAGGGTGAGCGACCGGGCCCGCCCCGCCAGGACCGGCCCCCGAGCGAGGTCTCGCCCTAGGGTCAGGGCCATGCGTGCGGTGACGGTGACCGAGCCCGGCGGACCCGAGGTGCTCACCTGGGCGGAGGTCCCCGACCCGGTGTGCGGGCCCGGCGAGGTGATCGTCGACGTGGCGGCGACCGCGGTGAACCGGGCGGACCTGCTCCAGCGGCAGGGCTTCTACCCGCCGCCGAAGGGCGCCAGCGACATCCTCGGCCTGGAGTGCAGCGGAGTGGTCAGCGAGGTCGGCGAGGGTGTCGCCGGCTGGACGGTCGGCGACGAGGTGTGCGCGCTGCTCGCCGGGGGCGGCTACGCCGAGCGGGTCGCCGTCCCGGCCGGTCAGCTGCTCCCCCGGCCGTCGGGGGTCGAGCTGGCCACCGCGGCCGCGCTGCCCGAGGTCACCTGCACCGTCTGGTCCAACGTCTTCCTGCTCGCCGCCCTCCGGCGGGGCGAGAACTTCCTCGTGCACGGCGGCTCCAGCGGCATCGGCACGATGGCCATCCAGCTCGCCGCCCGCGCAGGCGCCCGGGTGTTCACGACCGCCGGGACGCCCGCGAAGCTCGACGTCTGCCGCGAGCTGGGCGCGGACACCGGCATCAACTACCGGGACGAGGACTTCGTCGAGCGGGTGCGCGAGGAGACCGGCGGCCGCGGCGTCGACGTGATCCTGGACAACATGGGTGGCAAGTACCTGAGCCGCAACGTCGACGCCCTCGCCGTCGGCGGCCGGCTGGTGATCATCGGCATGCAGGGCGGCACCAAGGCCGAGCTGGACATCGCCAGGCTGCTCGGCAAGCGCGCCTCGGTGCACGCCACGACGCTGCGGTCGCGACCGCCGACGGGGCCGGGCGGCAAGGCCGACATCGTGGCCGCCGTCCGCCATGACGTCTGGCCCGACGTCGAGCGCGGCGGGATCCGGCCGATCGTCGACCGCCGGCTGCCGATGTCACGCGCCGGCGAGGCGCACGCCGTCGTCGAGGCCAGCGAGCACATCGGCAAGGTGCTGCTGCTCCCCGAGGACTGAGTCCCTCAGAAATCCAGCCGCACGAGTTCCCGCCCGCCGTCGCCGAGGAGCACCACCTCGTCGAGCGACGAGGGCTCGACCGCCGACCAGCCGACCCAGCGGCCGTCGCCCTCCTCCGACGTCCGCCACTCGCCGGCGGCGTGCCGACGCCCGTCGTCGTCGATCGCCACCATCGTGCAGAGCTCGTTCGACCGCAGCCCGGCGACCGTGACGTCCAGCGCGCTGCCGTCGCGGGCCGAGCTCGCCGTCAGGGTGGCCTCCACCTGCCCGGCGACGGCGGAGCTCGTCTGCGTGTCGTCACCGGTCAGCCACCAGGTCACGCCGGCACCGAGGCCGAGCACCGCGACCAGCGCGGCGGCCACCAGCAGCAGCCTGCCGCGACGGCGGGCCGGCCGCAGGTCCGCGGCCGCGACCAGCCGGTCGTACAGCTCGGGCGACGGCGTGACGGCCACCGGCTCCAGGTCCTCCCGCGGGACCCGGTCCAGCAGCGCCGGCAGCGGCTCGAGCTCGGCGAGCTCGGCGGCGCAGGCCGGGCAGTCGGTCAGGTGCCCCTCCACGTGCCGCCGTTCCACGGGTTCGAGGGCGCCGAGGACGTAGGCGCCGAGTTCGGTCGTCACGGGGCAGGTCACGGCGTCACCCCCCGCTCCACCAGGGCGAGTCTGAGCGCCCGCAGCGCGTAGTAGCACCGCGACTTCACCGTGCCGGCCGGGATGTCGAGCACCCGCGCGGCCTCGGCGACGCTGCGACCGCGGTAGTACGTCTCCACGATCACCGCCCGGTGTTCCTGCGACAGCGCGTGCAGCGCGTCGGTGACGACGATCCGGTCGAGGGTCGCCTCGATCTGGTCCATGCCCGGCAGCACGGCGAGTGCGGCGTCGCCGACCTCGGGCGGCCGCGCCCGGCGGGCACGGTGCGCGTCGACGGCGATGTGCTGGGCGACCGTGAACAGCCACGGGCGCACCGGGCGCCCGTCCCGCTCGACGCGGTCGAGGTTGCGCCAGGCGCGGACCAGCGTCTCCTGGACGATGTCCTCCGCACGGGCCCGGTCCCCGTCGGTGAGCCGGAGCGCGTAGGCGAGCAGCACGGTGGCGTGCGCCTCGTAGAGGGCACGCAGGTTCTCCTCCTCGGAGACCTCACCGCGCGCCCGCATCCGCTCAGTACCCGGGTCCGGGAGCCGGCCGGGACGACGGCTCCCCGGTGGCCGAGGCGTCGCCCGGCAACACCACCCACCGAACGCCCCGTCCCGTCACGCCGCCAGCATCGGCGTCCGGGGCGAGGGTGTACAGGGGCAGGTGGCCGAGGTCGGCTCCCGCCCTCGGTCTCGAGATGGTGCGCACGACCCGGGTCTCCTTCCGGCGGTCGACGCGGCCGCCGTCACCCTGGAACACGGCCGGCACCGCCGGACGGTTCACCGTCGTCCCCGGACCACGCGTTCGGCGTCCCGACGGGAAGGGCAGGATGGGGGGCATGACTGCATCCGGGAACGGCAGCGAGCGCCCCCAGCAGGTCGTCGTCGTGGGGCCCGACGGGCAGCCGGTCGGCGCCCTCGCCATGCCGCAGGACGACGCGGCCGACGGCCCTCCGGGTGTCGGCGAGATGGTCGAGCAGCCGGCCAAGGTCATGCGGATCGGCACGATGATCAAGCAGTTGCTCGAGGAGGTCCGGGCCGCCCCCCTGGACGACGCCAGCCGCAACCGGCTGCGGGACATCCACGCCAAGTCGATCCGGGAGCTCGAGGACGGCCTGGCGCCGGAGCTGCGGGAGGAGCTGGAGCGGATCACGCTGCCCTTCACCGACGGCGAGACGCCGTCCGACGCCGAGCTGCGGATCGCCCAGGCCCAGTTGGTCGGCTGGCTGGAGGGCGTCTTCCACGGCATCCAGACGGCGATCTTCGCCCAGCAGATGGCCGCGCGCGCCCAGCTGGAGGAGGTCCGTCGCAAGGCGCTGCCGGGCGGTCAGGTCCCGGGCGGTCAGCAGCCCGACTTCCGGCCCGGCGGCGGCCAGTACCTCTGACGGCCGCCCCTTTCCGACCTGACACGCACGACGGCGCCGGACCCCCCGTGGGGTCCGGCGCCGTCATGTGTTCGTCTCAGACGGCGAATCGGATGACCGCCGCCTGAAGCTCGCCGCTCATCCAGGACCGACATCCGCTGGATGCCGAAGGCGCCGACGCCGACGGTCGTCAGGGCGACGACCAGGATGGCGCCCAGCACGCGGGACCGCAGACCCCAGGACGCCCTACCGCGGGAGGCGGGCGCGATCCCCTCGACCCCCGGCCGGTCGGCTGCCTGCGCCTGTCCCATGTGCTGCTCGCTCTCCCGGATCGGGCACCCTCGTGCCCGTCGGTTCGCTTTCGGCAGCGGGCGGCGGAACTCCAGTCGGGCACGTCCAGGCGGGAGGGTCCGCGGTGGCTAGAGGGAGGCCAGGAAGGCGGCGACGCCGTCGTCGTCGTTCGTGCCGGTGACGTCGGTCGCCACGGCCATCAGGTCCGGGTGCGCGTGGGCCATCGCCACGGCCCGGCCGCCGGCGGCCGCCACCCACTCGAACGCGGCGATGTCGTTGGGCATGTCCCCGAAGACGACGACGTCCTCGGGGCCGATGCCGTGGCCCGCCGCCACCCGGGCCAGGCCCGACGCCTTGGTCACGCCGGCCGCAGAGATCTCGGCGAGCGCGTCGCTCGAGGAGTTGGTGACCGTGGCCCGGTCGCCGACGACGTCCTCGACCAGGGCCACGAACTCGTCGCGCGGAAGTTCCTCGTGGCGGGCCAGGAGCTTGGCGACCGGCTGGGCCACCATCTCCGGCAGCGTCGCCTCGGCGACGCCGGGAGCGTCGACGTCCCACCGCGGCTTGTAGATCGGCTCGTGACGGAACTCCAGCCCGTACTCGACCGCGAACCAGGTGTCGGGCTGACGCCGGCGCAGCTCGGTGGTGACCGACTCCAGGACGTCGGGCTGCAGCGCCTCCTCGTGCACGATGCGGAAGCTCTCAAGGTCGAGCAGCACGGCACCGTTGCAGCAGACGGCCGTCCCCGCGCCCAGCACGTCGCGGATGCGGTACATCCAGCGCGGCGGCCGGCCGGTGGCCAGGACGACGGGGACGCCGTCGTCCCGCCAGCGGTCCAGCTCCGCGACGGTCGCCTCGCTGACGGTGTCGTCCCAGCGCAGCAGCGTGCCGTCCATGTCGCTGGCGATCAGGCGCGGCTTCCAGTCAGACATCGCGGAGCACGGCCTCCAGGTAGCGCGCGACGCCGTCGGCGTCGTGGCCGCTGGTGACGCCGTTCGTCGCGGCGCGGACCGCGGGATGCGCGTTGGCCACGGCGATCGCCCGTCCGCCGGCCCCGGCCACCGCACCGATCATCGGGAGGTCGTTGGGCATGTCGCCGAAGACGAGGACGTCGCCGAAGCCGACCCCGTAGCGCCCCAGCGCGATCGCCAGGCCGGTGGCCTTGGTGATGCCGGGCGGCAGCACCTCGATGAAGCCGAGGCCGGCGTGCGTGACCTCGGCGTCGGACGGGTCGACCACCCGCTCCGCCCGGCCCAGGAGCTCGTCCTGCCCGAGGGTGCACGAACGCAGGAAGACCTTGAGGACGGCGCCCGGCGGCAGCACCTCGTCCTTGGGCAGAAGGTGGGCCGGCTCGGGGTAGGGCCAGTCGAACCCGTGCTGCACGCGCAGCGGACCGGAGACCTCGCTCTGCTCGGAGGCGTCCTCGACGGCGACGACGAGGTCGCCCGCGACCGCCTCGATCCGCTCGATCACCGCCTGCGCCTGCTCCCGGGGCAGGCCGACGGTGCGCAGCACCTCGTCGCGCTCCAGGTCGACGACGAACCCGCCCTGCGCCAGGACGGCGATGCCGCGGCCGTCGAGCGCGGTGCGGACGCTGTCGAGCAGGCGCGGGCCGCGACCGGTGACGCCGACGACCGGGATCCCGGCGTCCCAGCACATCTCCAGGGCCGCACGGGTGCGCGCGCTGACCTCGCCGTCGCTGTCGAGCAGCGTGCCGTCGAGGTCGGTGGCGACGAGCTTGGGCCGCCAGCCGTCCAGCTCGCCGAGTTCGATCACCCTGTCCGCATCGGACAGGACGCCGTAGGCCTTGAGCGCCTTCGGCCGCTCCTGGCTCATGCGGGGGGCACCGCGGCGGCGAGCGTCATCCCGGGGGTGAGCTCCTCCACGCCGCCGAGCCACGGGCGCAGCGCCTTCGGCACGTGCACGGCGCCGTCGGCCCGCTGGTGCACCTCGAGCAGGCAGGCGATGGTGCGGGCGATCGCGCACAGCGTGCCGTTGAGCGTGGCCGCCGTCTGCGGCTTGCCGGCCTCGTCGCGGTAGCGGATGTTCAGCCGCCGCGCCTGGAAGGTGGTGCAGTCGGACGTGCTGGTGAGCTCGCGGAAGGTGCCCTGCGTCGGGAACCAGGCCTCGATGTCGTACTTGCGGGTGGCGCTGGTGCCCAGGTCGCCGGCGGCGATGTCGACCACCCGGTAGGGCAGCTCCAGCGCCTGGAGGAACTCCTCCTCCCAGGTGAGCAGCCGCAGGTGCTCGGCCTCGGCGTCCTCCGGCCGGCAGAAGCTGAACATCTCGACCTTGTCGAACCAGTGCACGCGGATGATGCCGCGGGTGTCCTTGCCGTAGGAGCCGGCCTCGCGGCGGAAGCAGGACGACCAGCCGGCGTAGCGCCGCGGGCCGGCCGAGAGGTCGAGGACCTCCTTGGCGTGCATCCCGGCGAGGGCCACCTCCGAGGTGCCGACGAGGTACAGGTCGTCGCGCTCGATCTTGTAGACCTCCTCGTCGTGCTCGCCGAGGAAGCCGGTGCCCTCCATCGCCTCGGGCTTGACCAGCGCGGGGGCGATGACGGGGGTGAAGCCGGCGGCCACCGCGCGGCTGATCGCGAGCTGGGCCAGCGCGAACTCGAGCAGCGCCCCGGGCCCGGTCAGGAAGTAGAAGCGGGCGCCGGAGACCTTCGCGCCGCGCTCCATGTCGATGGCGCCGAGGGCCTCGCCGATCTCGATGTGGTCGCGCAGCGGGAAGTCGTAGGTGGGCACCTCGCCGACGGTCCGCAGCGTCACGGCGTCGTCCTCGCCGCCCGGGGGGACGGCGTCGGCGACGACGTTCGGGATCTTCAGGTGGGCCTCGCGGAGCGCGGCGTCGGCGGCCCGCTGCGCCTCCTCGGCCTCCTTGACCTCGGCGGCGAGTGCCTTCGCGCGCTCGAGGACGGCTGGCCGCTCCTCGGGGCTGGCCTTCTTGACCGCCTGGGAGGCCGTCTTCTGCTCGCCGCGCAGGTCGTCGGCCCGCTTGACCGCCTCCCGGCGGGTGGCGTCGGCGGCGAGGAGCGCGTCGACCAGGGACTCGTCGGCACCCCGGGCGCGCTGGCTGCCGCGGACGAGGTCGGGGTTCTCACGCACGAGCCGGAGGTCGATCACGCCCCGATCGTACGGAGCGCCCGTGCGGTGGCAGGACCACGAGGATGCCAGTCCCCGGACGAACCATGCGAACTCGTGGGGATCGGTGGCCCATGGCCACGAGTTCGCATGGTTCGGCACGACCGTCACGGTGCGGCGAGGTACGGGACAATGGGCCCATGCGCTTCATCGGCCCCCGTCCGCAGCACGACCTGACCTACGCCGACGTCTTCATGGTGCCGGCCCGCTCGTCGGTCGGGTCGCGGCTGGAGGTGGACCTGACCACGCCGGACCGGGTGGGGACGACGATCCCCGTCGTCGTCGCCAACATGACCGCGATCTCCGGACGCCGCATGGCCGAGACGGCGGCCCGCCGCGGCGGTCTCGCCGTCCTCCCCCAGGACATCCCGGTCGACGTCGTCAGCGAGGTCGTGTCGTGGATCAAGTCGCGGCACCCGGTCTACGACACCCCCATCACGTTGACGCCGACGTCGACCGTCGGCGAGGCCCTCGCCCTGCTGACCAAGCGGGCGCACGGGATCGTCGTGGTCGTCGAGGACGGCACCCCGATCGGCGTCGTCACCGACGGCCAGTGCCAGGGCGTGGACCGCTTCACCCAGCTCTCGGAGGTCATGACCCGCGAGCCGCTCACCATCCCCGCGGGCACCGAGCTGCCGAAGATCTTCGACGTCCTCTCCGGTGAGCGGGTGAGCGCCGCCCCCGTCGTCGAGGGCGACCGGCTGGTCGGCGTGATCACCCGCAAGGGCGCGCTGCGCTCGGCGCTCTACACCCCGGCGGTGAACGCGGACGGCTTCCTGCTCACCTCGGCGGCGGTCGGCATCAACGGCGACGTCGCCGGCAAGGCGGGCGCGCTGCTGGCCGCGGGCGTCGACGTGCTCGTCGTGGACACCGCGCACGGCCACCAGGAGAAGGCCATCGAGGCGCTGCGGGCGGTGCGCTCGGTCGCCGGTTCGACGCCCGTCGTGGCCGGCAACGTGGTGACGGCGGAGGGCACCCGCGACCTGATCGAGGCCGGTGCCGACGTCGTCAAGGTCGGCGTGGGCCCGGGCGCCATGTGCACCACGCGGATGATGACCGGCGTCGGGCGGCCGCAGTTCTCCGCCGTCGAGGAGTGCGCCGACGCGGCGCGGGCGCTGGGCCGGCACGTGTGGGCCGACGGCGGCGTGCGCCACCCACGCGACATCGCGCTCGCCCTGGCCGCGGGCGCGGCGAACGTGATGGTCGGCTCGTGGTTCGCGGGCACGTACGAGAGCGCCGGCGACATCCACGACGACGGCTCGGGCCGGCTCTACAAGGAGTCGTTCGGCATGGCGTCGGCCCGGGCGGTCAAGGCGCGGACGTCCTCGCAGTCGGGCTTCGAGCGGGCGCGGGCCGGGCTGTTCGAGGAGGGCATCTCGTCGTCGCGGATGTACCTCGACCCGCAGCGGCCGGGCGTCGAGGACCTGATCGACGGCATCGTGGCCGGTGTCCGCTCCTCCTGCACCTACGCGGGCGCCCGGACGATCGACGATCTGCACGAGCGCGCGGTGCTGGGGGTGCAGAGCGCGGCCGGGTACGAGGAGGGGCGGCCGCTGCCGACCTCCTGGTGAAGCCGCTCCCGCTCCCCGTCTTCGAGCACCTGGTCTCCGACGCCCTCGACCAGGTGCCGCCGGAACTGATGGCGCTGATGGACAACGTCGTCGTCCTGGTGGAGGACCGGAACCCGGAGGAGCCCGACCTGCTCGGCCTCTACGACGGCTTCGCGCTGACCGAGCGCGGCTGGGAGTACGGCGGGGCGCTGCCGGACCGGATCATGATCTACCGCGAGGCCATCTGCGCGATCTGCGAGACCGAGGAGGACGTCGTCGACGAGGTGACGATCACCGTCGTCCACGAGATCGCGCACCACTTCGGCATCGAGGAGGAGCGCCTCCACGAGCTCGGCTGGGGATGAAGGAAGGACCCCCGGTGCCCCCCACCACTCGCACGCTCGCGGCGGGCCCCTGCACGGGGGCCAAGTAGCCTTGACGAACGTGGCCGAGAACCCTGCCGTCGGCAAGCTGCCGATCAAGATGCTGCACGACCGCATCCTGGTGGCGCTGCGCAAGGAGGACGGCGACCGCCGCTCCACCGGCGGCATCCTCATCCCCGCCACGGCGCAGGTCGCCAAGCGGCTGGTGTGGGGCGAGGCGCGGGGCGTCGGCGCGTCGGTGCGGCAGGTGAAGGTCGGCGACCAGGTGCTCTTCTCCCCCGAGGACCAGCACGAGGTCGAGGTGCACGGCGAGGACCTGATCATCCTGCGCGAGCGCGACGTGCACGCCGTCGCCGCCGAGCGCATCGAGGAGTCGACGGGGCTCTACCTCTAGCGGGGCGCACGACTGTGCGCTCATCCACCTCATCGCGCCCGGATGAGGTGGACCGGCGCACAACGGGGACCTAGGGGGCGGGCGGTTCGCCGCGGGAGTGGCGCATCACCGCGGCGGTCATGTCCTCCAGCCAGCGGCGGACGACGGCCAGCTCGTCGTCGGAGTAGCGCTCCATCGCCGCCGAGAGGTCCCGCGCCAGGCCCCCGAAGTGCTCGGCCCCCGCTGCCATCGCCGACTCCGACATCTCCAGCCCGATGCGGCGCCGGTCCCCCGCGTCGCGGACCCGCCGCAGGTGGCCGACCTTCTCCAGCCGGTCGACCAGCGCCGTCACCGAGGCCGAGCGCAGGTCGACGGCCTCCCCGAGCCGGCCGGCGGTGAGCGCCTCACCGCGCCGGGCGGCGTCCATGATCGCCACGAGCGCCCGGACGTCGGTGCGGTTGAGCCCGTGCACCTCGGCGAATCGCTGCCCGACTGCATCCAGTTCGACGTTGAGCCGGCGAAGGAGGAGTGCCAGCTCCTGCCGCGCGCGAGCAGCATCGTCGGTCACGCAGCACCTCCCCGTTCGCGCACAGCCCTCGTCCGCACTAATCTCTCGACGATCGAGATTATCGACCATCAAGGGAAATCATGCCTCGCCGCACGTCCGCCGTCCGCTGGCTCCTGCCGGCCATCATCGCCCTGCTCTGGCTCGGCCTGGCCGGCCCCCTCGGCTCGTTCAGCGGGAAGCTCGGCGAGGTCCAGGAGAACGACTCGGCGGCGTTCCTCCCGGACAGCGCCGAGTCGACGCGGGTCACCGAGCTGCTGCGGGGCTTCGACACCGAGCGCACGCTGCCGGTGATCCTGCTGTGGGAGGGCGACGACCCGCTCCCCCCGGCGGCCGCGCAGGAGGCGCAGGCCCTGGTGGACGACGCGGTCGCCGTCGCCGAGAACGCCGGTGCCCTGCAGGGCGAGGCCTCGCCGGTGATCCCGTCGGAGGACGGCCGGGCCCTCCAGGCGGTCCTGCCGTTCGACCCGAACCTGGGTGACGCCTTGCCGGAGGTCATCGGCGAGCTGCGCGAGCTGCCGGGCATCGACGGCGCGACGAGCTACGTCACCGGTCCCGGCGCGGTCTTCTCCGACTTCGCCGAGGGCTTCTCCGGGATCGACGGCCTGCTCCTGCTGGCCGCGTTCGGGGTCGTCCTGCTGATCCTGCTGGTGGTCTACCGGAGCCCGATCCTGCCGCTGCTCGTCATCTCCACCGCCGGCATGGCCCTGGTCGTGTCGCTCGCCGTGGCGTACTTCCTGGCGAAGCAGGGCTGGATCGCGGTCAACGGCCAGAGCCAGGGCATCGCCTCGATCCTGGTCGTCGGCGCGGCGACCGACTACGGCCTGCTGCTCGTCGCCCGGTACCGCGAGGAACTGCGCGAGGAGGAGTCCCGCTTCACCGCCATGCGGATCGCGCTCCGGCAGTCGTGGGAGCCGATCGTGGCCAGCGGCGCGACGGTGATCCTCGGCGTCCTGTGCCTGCTCTTCTCCGACCTCGGCTCCAACCGGGGCCTCGGCCCGATCTCCGCGGTCAGCATCGCCTTCGCCGTGCTCGCCGCGCTCACCTTCCTGCCGGCCGTGCTCGTGCTCTTCGGCCGGGCCGCGTTCTGGCCCTTCCGTCCCCGGTTCGGCGAAGCGCAGCGGCACGGGCAGGGCTGGGAGGCGGTCGCCACATCGGTCGGCCGGCGTCCCGGCCGGTACCTGGTGGGCAGCACCGGCGTGCTCGTCGCCCTGGCCCTGTTCGTGCCCACGTTCGACGCCGGGGGCATCGCGCTGTCCGACGCCGTCCGGGGCGGCTCGGAGTCCGCGGACGGGCAGGTGGCCCTGGCCCGGCACTACGAGGCCGGTGCGGCCAGCCCGGCGGTGATCCTCACGCCGGCCGACGACTGGCCGGCCGTCGCCGACGCCGCCGGTCAGGTCGACGGCGTGGCCGAGGTCGCCCCGTTCACCGGCCAGCGGGGCGGACCGCCCGGAGCGGGAGGAGAGCCGGTCGAGTCCGACGGCCTGGTGCGGCTCGACGCCACCCTCGACGACGCCCCGGACAGCGAGGCCGCGCAGGGCACCGTCGCCGACCTCCGGACGGCGGTTCGCGAGGTCGACCCCGACGCCCTGGTCGGGGGGTCGACGGCGAGCGACCTCGACACGCAGGAGACGGCGGCCCGCGACCTGGCGGTGATCGTCCCGCTGGTCCTGCTGGTGATCACCGTCGTCCTGGCGCTCCTGCTCCGAGCGCTGTTGGCCCCGCTGGTCCTCGTGGCCACGGTCGTCCTCAGCGTGCTGGCGACCGTCGGGGTCAGCGCCCTGGTGTTCGAGCACGTCTTCGGGTTCCCCAGCAGCGATCCGCAGATCCTGCTCATCGGGTTCGTGTTCCTCGTCGCCCTCGGGATCGACTACAACATCTTCCTGATGACCCGGGCACGGGAGGAGTCGATCCGGCACGGCACCCGGGACGGCGTGCTCCGGGCGCTC
>DASQTE010000260.1:0-4263 GCA_035642035.1 Blastococcus sp. | reverse complement strand
GCCGGAACAGCCGGCAGCGGTGGCGCACAGGAGCGCGGCGAGCAGACACAGGACTGCGGCTCTCGGACGACTCGCTGTCATCGGACGCCCCAGAGGGTGGTGCGGGATCGAGTCGCCGGCGGCGCGTCAGCCTAGCGCGGAAGGACCCCGCGCTCCGTTCCCTGACGCGCGCCGGCCGGCGTTCGCCCTCACTCGCCGATGAGGCCCTCGATGGTGGCGAGGAGGGTGCGCACGGGGACGCCGGTCCCGCCCTTGGGCGTGTAGCCCCATGGCGCACCGGTGTTGTAGCTCGGGCCGGCGATGTCGATGTGCGCCCACGGCAGCCCGTCGGGCACGAACTCCGCGAGGAAGTGCCCGCCGACGAGCATCCCGCCGAGCCGGTCGGCGTTGGCGTTCACGAAGTCGGCGATCGGCGAGTCCAGCCCCTTGCGCAGCTCCGGGGGCAGCGGCATCGGCCACATGCCCTCGCCGCTGCGCTGGGAGGCGGAGATGACGGCGTCCCGCAGGTCGTCGCTGCCCATGACGCCGGCGGTGCGGGTGCCCAGGGCGACCAGCTGCGCTCCGGTGAGCGTGGAGGTCTCCAGCAGGACATCCGGCTCGTCCTCGGCGGCACGCGCGATGGCGTCGGCGAGGACGACGCGGCCCTCGGCGTCTGTGTTGGTGATCTCGGCCTTCTTGCCGTTGCGGAAGGTCACCACGTCGGCCGGGCGGTAGGCGGTGCCGCTGGGCAGGTTCTCGGCGATGGGCACGGTGGCGACGACGTCGACCGGCAGGCGGAGCTGGGCGACGAGGCACACGGTCGCGATCACGGCCGCGGCGCCGGCCATGTCGCTCTTCATGTCCTCCATCTTCAGCGCGGGCTTGATGGAGAGGCCCCCGCTGTCGAAGGTGATGCCCTTCCCGACCAGCGCCACCTTCTTGCGGGCGCCGGGACCGGAGTAGGACAGCCGCAGGAGCCGCGGCTTGCGGGTCGAGCCCTGGCCGACGGCCAGGATGCCCCCGTAGCCGCCGGCGAACAGGTCGTCCTCGTCGAGGATCTCCGTGGCCAGCCCGGCCTTCTCGCCCGCGGCCGCGCCACGGGCGGCGAGCTCGGCGGGGAAGAGGTCGTTGGGCGGGGTGTTCACGAGGTCGCGGACCAGCGCCACGGCGTCGGCGACGGCCCGCACCCGGCGCAGCGCCTCCTCGGCGACGCCGGCGTCGGGGACGACGATCGTGAACTCGTCCGGCGGGGCCAGGCGGCCGGCCGGCAGCTCGGACTTGTAGGCGGTGAACTCGTAGGCGCCGAGGAGGGCGCCCTCGCCGACGGCGTGCAGCCGGGCGGCGTCCGGCGTGCCCCCGACGGCGGCGAGCAGGTTGACCACCGAGCGGCGTCCGCCCAGGGCGCGGCTGGCGGCACCGGCGGCCCGGCGGACCGCCTCGGGGCGGTAGGCGCCGGCGGCGTCGGGCGCCCCGAGCCCGGCGACGGCGACCACCGGGAACGGACCCTGGCCGAACGAGGGCAGCCGCGTCACCTCGTCCTCGGCGCCGCGGGCACCGAGATCGGCCAGTGCCGGCAGGAGGCGGCCGCCGAGCAGGCGGTCGACGGCCTCCGCACCGGGGGTGGGCAGCGGGCCGTCGGGGCCCTTGCCGACGGCGACGACGACGGCGTCCCCGGTCAGCTTCTCCAGCGGGTGGTCGGTGGCGGTGATCGTCGGCGGCACCGCTCGATCCTAGAAGGACCCCGTCGCCCCCCTGCACTCGCTCCGCTCGCGCCGGGTCCCTGCGACGGGGCCGTTCCAGCACGTCACCACGCACTAGCGTGCAGGCCGTGAGCCCGTTGACCTCCCCCCTCCACGACCGGCACGTCGCGGCCGGCGCCAAGCTCGCCGACTTCAGTGGCTGGTCGATGCCCATCGAGTACGCCGGCGGCGGGGTCCTCGCCGAGCACACCGCGGTGCGGTCGGCCGTCGGGCTCTTCGACGTGTCCCACCTGGGCACGGCGACGGTCCGCGGGCCGGGGGCGGCGGCCTTCGTCGACTCGTGCCTGACCAACGACCTGTCCCGCATCGGGCCGGGGCAGGCGCAGTACACGATGTGCTGCCTGCCCGACGGCGACCCGCAGGCCGGGGGAGTGGTCGACGACCTGATCGTCTACCTGCACGGCCCGGACGACGTCCTGCTGGTGCCCAACGCCGCGAACGCCGCGGAGGTCCTCCGCCGGCTGGCCGACGAGGCGCCGGCCGGGGTGACGATCACCGACCGGCACGCCGAGGTCGCCGTCCTGGCGCTCCAGGGGCCGCGGGCCCTCCAGGTGCTCGAGCTCCTGGGCCTGCCGGGGGAGCTGTCCTACATGTCGTTCGTGACCGGCACCGGCGCCGGCGGCGCCGAGGTCACCGTCTGCCGCACCGGCTACACCGGCGAGCACGGCTACGAGCTGCTCGTGGACGCCGCCCACGCCGGCGACCTGTGGGACGCGGTCATGGAGGCCGGCCAGGACCAGGGGATCCGGACGTGCGGGCTCGGTGCCCGCGACACCCTGCGGACCGAGATGGGCTATCCGCTGCACGGCCACGAGCTGTCGCACGACATCACGCCGAACCAGGCGCGCTCGGGCTGGGCGGTGGGCTGGAAGAAGCCGGCGTTCTGGGGACGGGGCGCCCTGCTGGCCGAGAAGGAGGCCGGGGCCACCCGGCTGCTGTGGGGGCTGCGCGCCGAGGGGCGCGGCATCCCACGGCCGGGCATGGCCGTCCTCGACGCCGCGGGGGAGCGGGTCGGCGAGGTCACCAGCGGCACGTTCTCGCCGACCCTGCGCACCGGCATCGCCCTGGCGCTGATCGACGCCGCCGCCGCGGTGACGGCCGGTAGTCCGCTCGCCGTCGACGTCCGGGGCCGCCTGCAGGCGGTGGAGGTCGTGAAGCCGCCGTTCGTGGAGTCGCACGTGCGCTAGGACCCCGGGCCTCACGTGCGGGTCGGGTCGCTGTCGCCCTTCTTCGGCTCGGGTGACTCGGGCAGCGTGTCGGCCATCTTCGCGTCGCGCGCACCCATCGGCTGGGGCTCGCCGGTCGTGGTGTCGTGCGCCGTCTGGTGCTCGGCCTCGGAGTTGATCTCGGCGCCAAGGAGCACGAGGTAGCAGGTCAGGTAGAGCCACAGCATGAGCACGATGACGCCGGCGATGGCGCCGTAGGTCTTGTCGTAGGACCCGAAGTTGTTCACGTAGAGGGCGAAGCCGACGCTCACCAGCGCCCAGATGACGGTGACGACGACCGAGCCCAGGCTGACCCAGCTCAGCCGCGGAGCGTCCCGGTCGGGGGCCACGCGGTAGAGCACGGCGAGCGACCCGGCGAAGACGGCCAGCAGCAGCACCCACCGGGCGATCTGGGCGAGGACGGTGCCGACGATGCCCAGCGGCAGGGCCTCGATCACCGCGGGGACGACGGCGACGAGGCCGAAGGTGATCAGGACGAAGAGGATCCCGCCCAGGGTCAGCGCGAGCGACAGCGCCTTGAGCTTCACGAAGTTCCGCGCCTCGACCTCGTCGTAGGCGATGTTGACGGCGGTGACCACGTTCCCCATCCCGCCGGAGGCGCTCCAGAGGGCGGCGAGGATCGAGACGACGAGGCTGATGCTCAGCGCGCTGCTGCTGTTGCTGACGATCGCCTCCAGCTGCTCCCCGATGAGCTCGGCGGCGCTGTCGGGCAGCTGCGCGGACAGCTCCTCCACCTGCCGGGCCACCGTCTCCGGGGAGGCGACCAGGCCGTAGAGCGAGACGAGCGCGATCAGCGCGGGGAAGATGGCGAGGAAGCTGAAGAAGGCCACCCCACCGGCGATGATCGGCATGTTGTCGGCCTTGTGCTCGGCCCACGACCGCTTGACGATCTGCTTCCACCCCGCCCACGGGATCTGGGTGGGCTTCTCCGCGTGGATGCCCGGCAGCTCCTGCGGGCTCGGCGATCCCGGCGGGGGCCGGTCGGGGTCGCCGTGGGACGCCGGGGTGCCGTCCTTCGCCGCCTTCGCCGCGGCAGCCCGGCGGGCCGCCTTCTCCTCGACCCGCTCGCGGATGCGGTCGACCGCGCTCTCGCGCTGCCTCGTGCCGGCCATGACGCTCTCCCCCTGGTGCCGGCCGTCGTCCGGCCGCGTGCTCGATGTCGGTGCACGTGCCGGCCGGGACCGCGGCCCCGGCCGGCACCTCGTCAGTCGCCCGGCCAGGCGCCGGTGAGCTGCTTGAACCCGCGGGCACCGGCCCGGTCGACGGCGGCCTTGGTGGCGGCGAAGATCGCGCCCTGG
>DASQTE010000259.1:0-13793 GCA_035642035.1 Blastococcus sp. | reverse complement strand
CGGCTTCCCCGCCGCCACCTGGACCGTCCACGCCGGCGACGGCGCAGAGGCGGCGGTGGCGGCCGCCGTCCGTGACCTCGAGCTGCCCGAGCTCGACGCCGTCTTCGCCTGCGGGGGCGCCGACTCCCCCGAGGGGTGGGTGCAGCTGTCGGACGTCGACGACGAGGAGGTCGGTCGGCTCGCCTGCAGCATCGACGCCGACGGCGACCCCCAGCTCCGCTGGTACTGGGAGGACATCGGCGTCCTCGGCTTCGCAGAACTGCGCGGCGGCGGCGCGGAGGCGCTGTCGGATCTCCAGTCGTGGTGGACGGACAACGCGGATCGCGGCTTCTGACCGGATCAGCTGACCGTGACGGTCCCCACGACGACGGTCGCCCCGATCTCGTCGTCGGTGGCCACGCGCGGCACGAATCCGGCCCTGGCGAGGACCCGCAGCGCCGTCGGGACCTGGGCCTCCCCGACCTCGAAGAGCAGCGAGCCGCCGGGCGCCAGCCACGCCCGCGCCCCGGCGACGACGCGACGGGCGACGTCCAGCCCGTCGCCGCCGCCGTCGAGGGCGGCCCGTGGTTCGTGGTCGCGCGCCTCGGACGGCATCAGCGCGACGGCGTCGCTCGGGACGTACGGCACGTTGGCCACGAGGACGTCGACCCGCCCGTGGAGGACGGGCGGGAGGGCGGCGAACAGGTCGCCGGTGTGCACCGACCCGGCCGGCAGGTTCCGGCGCGCGCAGGCCACCGCCGCGGGATCGACGTCGGACGCGTGCACCTCGGGCTCGTCGAGCACGGCGGTCAGCGCCGCGGCCACCGCACCCGAGCCGCAGCAGAGGTCGACGACGACGGGCCGCGGAGGCGCCAGCGCGGTGGCCTCCTGGACGAGTAGCTCCGAGCGGCGCCGCGGGACGAACACGCCGGGCGCCACCGCGATGCGCAGGCCGCAGAACTCGGCCCAGCCCAGCAGGTGCTCCAGGGGCTCGCCGGCGACGCGGCGGCGCACCAGCTCGTCGAGCCGGGCGGGCGTCGGCGCCTCGGCCGCGAGGAGCCGCGCCTCGTCTTCGGCGAACACGCAGCCCGCCGCGCGCAGCCGGGCGACGACGGCGGCCTCGGCCTCCGCGGGTGCAGCAGCGGGCACGACGCCTCCCGGGTTGAGGCCGGAACGCTACCCGCCGCCCTAGGCTGGGCGCCGTGACCGGACCCTCGCAGCCGGCGCCCGGCTGGTACCCCGACCCCGACGGGACGCCGGGGCTCGTGCGCTGGTGGAACGGCGTGAGCTGGTCCGAGGTCGCCACGCCGACCGGTCCCGGCGTCGCCGTGCAGTCGTCCCCGGTCCTGGCCCCGCCGTCGCCCCCGACGTCCCCGGTGCCGCCGGCCGAGGAACCGTCGCGGAGCGGCGGGTCGCGGACGGCGCTGGTCGTCGGGCTGTCGCTGCTCGTGCTCGTCGCGGTCGTCGTCGCCGCGGTGTTCCTGGGCCGGCCTGCCTCCGACCCGATCGCCGAGGCGCCGTCGTCGTCGGCGGTGCCGGTGCCGCCCGCGGGCCCGGAGTTCCCGCCCGGGACGGTGCGGATCATCGACGAGGTCTCCGGGATCTCCTACCCCTACCTCGGGGCGAACTGGTACGAGTTCGACCTCGGCATGCAGGCCGAGGTCACCGCCATCGCGGGGCAGTACTTCGTCACCCAGGACGTGACCCCCGAGGGCACCACCTTCATCGCGCAGTGCACCTCCGGCCCGCTCTCCGAGGGGCTGGGCTGGGCGGGACCGTCGACGCTGCAGTCGACCACTCTGGCGGTCGCCGACAGCGTGCGGTTCAACTACTACCCGCGCCCCAACGAGCGGACGGTGCTGCGCGAGGAGGCGCGGACCGTCGACGGCCACCAGGCGTACCTGTACGAGTTCCAGCTGGCCTGGGACGCGCCGGGCTACG
Source organism: Blastococcus sp. (assembly GCA_035642035.1). GTDB lineage: Bacteria > Actinomycetota > Actinomycetes > Mycobacteriales > Geodermatophilaceae > Blastococcus_B. The sequence goes on along the minus strand of DASQTE010000259.1, from coordinate 11,873 downwards.
ACGCGAGCGGCGAGCGGGCCGCGCTCCTGCTGATCGACGTCGGCCGGCCGGCCCCGGCACTGCTGTACCTGTCCATCCCGAACACCCACGCCGAGCTGTACGGCGTCATCGACCAGGTCATCGACGCCGTCGACGTGCTGTGACCGCCCGGATGATCAGGTGACCTGATCATCCCGGGTCCAGGCTCACCGTCGACCGTGAGCCAGGACCCGCCCAGCTGAGCCAGGACGCGTCGGCGGGCTCCCGCGCCCAAGGATTACTGTCCATCGCGTGACAGCAGCCGGGACCGAACTGACCCTGCGGCACCCGGTGGAGCGGTTCACGCTCGACAACGGGCTGCGCGTGGTCCTCGCCCCTGACCGGAGTGTCCCGGTGGTGGCCGTGAGCGTCTTCTACGACGTCGGGATGCGCAACGAACCCGAGGGGCGCACCGGTTTCGCCCACCTCTTCGAGCACATGATGTTCCAGGGGTCGGCCAACGTCCCGAAGATGGAGCACGCGCGGCTGGTGCAGGCCGCCGGCGGCACGTTCAACGGCTCGACGCACCAGGACTACACGAACTACTTCGAGGCACTGCCGGCCGAGGCGCTGGAGCGCGCCCTGTTCCTCGAGGCCGACCGCATGGCCGCCCCGGCGATCACCGAGGAGAACCTCCGCAACCAGATCGACGTGGTGAAGGAGGAGATCCGGGTCAACGTGCTCAACCGGCCCTACGGCGCCTTCCCCTGGCTGCAGCTGCCGCAGATCGCCTTCGAGAGCTTCGCCAACACCCACGACGGCTACGGGTCCTTCGTCGACCTGGAGTCCTCGACCGTCGACGACGCCGCCGACTTCTTCTCCCGCTACTACGCGCCCGGCAACGCCGTCCTCTGCATCGGCGGCGATCTCGACGTCGCCGAGACCGAGCGGCTGGTGCAGCGCTGGTTCGGCCCCGTCGCCGCACGGCCGGTGCCGCCCCTCCCGCCCACCGGTGAGCCGCTGCCCACCAGCACACGGACGGCGGTCGTGGAGGACGCCCTGGCGCCCGCTCCCGCCCTGGCGATCGGCTGGCGGGTGCCCGACCCGATCGGCGACTTCGACCGCTACCTGGGGACCGTGCTGCTGGGTGAGGTGCTCAGCGAGGGCGATGCGTCGCGGCTCGAGCGCCGGCTCGTGCACGACGACCGCATCGCCATCGCGCAGAGCAGCTACGTCGGCCTGTTCGGCGATCCCTTCGACGTCCGCGACGCCACCCTGCTCACCACCCAGGTGCACCACCCGGCCGCCGTCGCGCCGGAGAAGGTGCAGGCGGCGGTGCACGAGGAGGTGCGGCGGATCGCCGAGGACGGCGTCCCGGCCGACGAACTGCAGCGGGTGCAGGCGCGCACGGAGGCGCAGCTGCTCCGCCAGGCCGACTCGGTGCTGGGCCGCACGCTCGGGTTCGCTGCCGCGGAGCTGGTGCACGGCCGCGCGGAGCTCGCCGGCGAGCTCGCCGCCCGCCTCGCCGCCGTGACCCCCGACCAGGTGCAGGCCGCCGCCCGCGACCTGGATCCCGGCACCGCCGCCGTCCTCGAGCTGCGCGCCACGGGAGGACGACGGTGACCGAGCTCGTGAGGGCATCCATGAACACAGCAGCCAGGCGAACGCCGACGACGAGCGCCGGCGAGGAGGACTCGTGAGCCTGGACCTGTCGCTGATCCCGCCGCTGGGCGAGCCGCGGCCGCAGCCGGTGCCCGCGGCGGTCGAGTCGACCCTGCCGGGTGGCCTGCGCCTGGTCGTGGTGCCGCGGCCCGGCGTCCCGCTGATCGAGCTGCGCCTCCGGGTGCCCTTCGCGACGACGACCGCCGCCGACGCCGGGCTGCACACCGCCCGCGGCTCGGTGCTCTCCGGCGCGGTCCTGCTGGGCACGGCGGAGCACGACCAGACCGGCATCGCGCAGCTGCTGCAGGGTCACGGCGCCGAGCTCTCGGTCTCCACCGATCCCGACCGGCTGCTGTTCGCCACCACGCTGCTGCCCGACGGCCTCGGCCCGGTCCTCGGGGTGCTGGCCGAGCTGCTCACCGGCGCGACCTACCCCGATGACAAGGTCGAGGGCGAGCGGGACCGCGTCGCGGAGCGGATCGCCATCGCGCTCTCGCAGCCGGGCGTCATCGCCCGCAGCGCGCTGGCCGCGCGGCGGTACGGCGACCACCCCTACGCCATCACGCTGCCCGACCCCGGCCTGGTGACCGGGGTCGACGGCGCGGCGCTGCGCGAGCTGCACCGCGCCCGCGTGCTGCCGGCCGGCAGCACGCTCGTCCTGGTCGGCGACCTGGACCCCGCCGCGGCCGCCGATGCCGTGGCCGCGGCGCTGGGGGAGTGGGCCGGCAGCGGGCACGCCGTCGAGGCGCCCCCGGCTCCGGACCTGCGGGGCGCCGGCGTCGAGGTGGTGGACCGGCCGGGGGCGGTGCAGTCGAACATCCGGCTGGGTGGCCCGGCGCCGGGACGGACCGACCCCGACCTCCCGGCCGTGCGGCTGGCCAACATGATCTACGGCGGGTACTTCTCGTCTCGCCTGGTCGAGAACATCCGGGAGAACAAGGGCTACACCTACAGCCCGCGCAGCTCCGTCGACCACCAGGCGGCCGGCTCGTCCTTCCTCGTCGAGGCCGACGTCGCCACCGAGGTCACCGGACCCGCCCTGCTCGAGACCTGGTACGAGCTGGGCCGCATGGCCCTGCTGCCGGTGACCGAGGCCGAGCTCGACGCGGCGCGCCGCTACGTCCTCGGCAGCATGGCGCTGTCCACCGCCACCCATGCCGGCCTGGCCAGCACGCTGTCCGCGCTCGTCGGTGCCGGACTGCCGCCGGGCTGGCTGGCCGAGCACCAGCAGGCACTCGCGGACGTGACGGTCGAGCAGGTCCAGGAGGCGTCCTGCCGGTACATGGCCGCCACCGCGCTGACCGCCGTCGTGGTGGGCGACGCCGAGCGGATCTCCGGACCGCTCGGAGCCCTGGCCCCCGTCAGCGTGCGGGCGGGCACCGCCGGATGACCGTCCCCGCGTCGGCCTGGCCGGAGGGCACCGGCCCGTCGACCGGCGACGTCCCGGTGCTCTCGCGCGTCGCGCACGACCGCGCCCACCTCGCAAGGGCCCTGCCCGACCCGACGGGGGGCCGGCCGGTCCGCGTGCTGACCGTCGACCCCCATCGCTCGGTCCCGGTGACCGAGGGGGCCGACGGCCCGGAGCTGATCTGGGACGAACAGCCCGGGCTGCCGCTGGGTGCCGTCTACCTGGGTGAGGCGGACGGCGTGCCGTACGCCGCCGTCCGCGGCGAGCGCTCCCTCACGGTCAACGGATGCCCGGTCGACAGCTGGTCCGGCCTGCGCGAGCTCGGCGCCGAGCTCCCGGACCTGGACGCCGGCCTGCTCGTGCAGGCCATCGGGATCCTGGAGTGGCACGACCGCCACCGGTTCAGCCCGCTGACCGGCAACGCGACCACGGTGGAGCGGGCCGGCTGGGTCCAGCGGGACCCCGAGACGGGCACGCAGTTCTTCCCGCGCACCGACCCCGCCGTGATCATGCTCGTCCACGACGGAGCGGACCGGGTGCTGCTCGGCCGTCAGGCGGTCTGGCCGCCGGGCCGCTTCTCGATCCTGGCCGGGTTCGTGGAGCCGGGGGAGTCCGCCGAGGCGGCCGTCGCCCGAGAGGTGGCGGAGGAGGTCGGCGTCGCGGTCACCGACATCCGGTACGTCGGCAGCCAGCCCTGGCCGTTCCCGCAGTCGCTGATGCTCGGCTTCGTGGCGCGGGTGGACGGCAGCGACGACCTCGTCCTCGACCCCACCGAGATCGAGGAGGCGCGCTGGTACACGCGGGAGGAGCTCCGCCGCGGGGAGGGCCCGCCCGCGCTGCCGCCGCCGGTGTCGATCGCCCGGCACATCCTCGACCGCTGGCTGGCCGGCGAGTTCAGCTGAAGCGCCCGGCCAGCAGGAGTGCCGGCCGGTCCGGGTGGTCGGCGAGCACGACGGCGTCGGCCAGCGCGACCGGGTCGACCTCGTCGTCGTAGCGGTCGAAGGCGGGCAGCTCCCAGGCCTGCTCCGGCGGGGTCAGCCTGCGCCGCGCCGCCGGTGACATCCGCAGGTGCACCACGGCGTCGAACGGCAGCCCGATGCCCTGCAGCAGGGCGCCGGGGACGAGGACCACTCCACCGGGGGGAGCGGGCAGCGGCCGGGCCCGCGCCGCGCGGTCCCGGACGACGTCCCACAGCACCGGCAGGTAGTCGCCGGAGCCGCCCGGCCCGAGCGGGCCGAGCACCTCGCGGGTCAGCGCACCGGCGTCGAGCCAGTCGGTGTATCGGGCGTAGGGGTCGGTGCGGCCGTGCTCCAGCCGGAGGGAGGCCGGCCGGTAGAAGCCGGCGGCCGGCACCACCACGGCCGCGCGGCCGCGCGTCGGCAGGTGATCGGCCAGCGCGGCGGCCAGCCGTTCGGGACCGGCCGCGTCCGGGCCGTCGACGGCGACGCGCAGCGCGGCGGCGCCCGGCTCGGGCGGCAGCGCTGCGAGCAGGTCGGCCAGTCGCTCGGCGAGGGCCGGCGGGGTGAGCGGCTGCGGACGGGTCAGGAAACGCCGTCCGCAGCGGCGACGGCCGAAGACATGGACGGGAAGCGGGGCGACGGGGCGGCCACGCCGGCGACGACCTCGCCGGGGTGCTGGCCCGGAGCCGCGACCGAGCGGCCGGAGCGCCGGGGATCGGCGTCAGCGGCCGGTTCGCGGTCGACGCCGTCGAGCACCTCGCGGGCGAGCTCGGCCACGGGCCGGCCCTGGGACCGGGCGTCGCGGCGCATCGCCTCGAAGGCGTCGCGGGCGCTGGTGCCGTGCCGCTCCGCGAGGACGCCGATCGCGCGTTCGGTGGAGACGCGGGCGGCCAGGGCGTGCTCGAGCTGGGCGACGGTGCGCTCGAGCTCGGCCACCCGGGCCCGGAGCGGGTCCACCGGTCCGGCGCCCGGGTCGGCATGCCCGCGGGCGGACCGGCGGGCGGTGCGGTCGGGCTCGACCAGGGCGCCGAACTCCTCGGCCACGAGGTCGGCGAGCGACAGTCCCTCGACCAGGTCGGCCGCCGGCTCCGCGCCGGCCGGGGAGTGCACCGACCAGCCGCGGCCGGTGCGCGTCAGGGCTACGGGCGGAGGTGGGCAGGCTCCCGACGCAGCGGGGGACTCGGGTCCCGAGCTCACCACGAGGGCCTCCGTGAGCGTGGCCGGCGAGGGGTGCCGGAGGGCGACGGTGCCGCGGTCGCGGCCCGCTCCAGGGCGATTGTGCCCTGTCGAGGGCCGAGGACCAGGGATCACCTGTTGATCATGCCTCGGCTGCCGAGCTCAGCTGCGACTTGACCTGGTCGATCGAGGGATTCGTCAGGGCGACGCCGTCCGCGAAGAGCAGCGTGGGCACGGTGCGGTTGCCACCGTTCGCCTGCATCACCAGCTCCGCAGCCTGGGCGTCGTGCTCGATGTTGACCTCGGCGAACGGGATCCCCTCGCGCTGCATCAGCTTCTTCAGCCGCACGCAGTAACCGCACCAGTCGGTGGTGTACATGGTCACGGGGGCCGTGGGGGTCGAGGTCATCGAGGGGGATCCTCCCTGGTAGGTCCGAGCGGGTCCACCCCAGGGGGTGGGTGGCCGTGTCGCGTCTCCGGGGCAACGCCGCACTCCTGGGGATGCTTCCCGGCGTCGTCGCTCCCGGCTGACAGGATCGGGGCGCACACGTCGGCCGCGAGGACGGAAGGGGGACCGATGCCGCAGTCGGAAGCCGTACGGACGGGAAGCGAGCCGGCCTCCCGCGCGGAGGCCGTGCTCGCCGCACTGGACGACGAGCAGCGCACCGCCGCCCAGGCCGTCACCGGGCCGGTCTGCATCCTCGCCGGTGCGGGCACGGGCAAGACGCGCACCATCACCCACCGGATCGCCTACGGCGTCCATTCGGGTGTGTACGTGCCGGAGCAGGTCCTCGCGGTGACGTTCACCGCCCGCGCGGCCGGGGAGCTGCGTGGCCGGCTCGCCGCCCTGGACGTCGGTGGCGTGCAGGCCCGGACCTTCCACGCGGCGGCGATGCGCCAGTTGCGCTACTTCGCGCCCCGCGTGCTGGGCGGGCCCATGCCGTCCCTCATCGAGAACAAGCTGCGCGTGGTGGCCACCGCGGCCGCCCGCAACCGGCTGACCACCGACCGCGCGAGCCTGCGCGACCTGGCCAGCGAGATCGAGTGGGCCAAGACCACGCTCGCGACGCCCGACGACTATCCGGCCCGCGCGAAGGCGGCCCACCGCGAACCGCCGTTCGAGGCCGCGGCGGTCGCGGCCGTGTACGCCAGCTACGAGACGGCCAAGCAGCGCGACGGGGCGCTGGACTTCGAGGACCTCCTGCTGGTCACCGCGTTCGCGATCGAGGAGCACCCCGCGGTGGCCCGGGAGGTCCGGGCGCAGTACCGCCACTTCGTCGTCGACGAGTACCAGGACGTCAACCCGCTGCAGCAGCGCCTGCTCGACGCGTGGCTCGGCGGCCGGGCGGAGGTCTGCGTCGTCGGCGACCCGAACCAGACCATCTACTCCTTCACCGGTGCCGACCCCGACTACCTGCTGGGCTTCGCCGACCGCTACGCCGACGCCGAGGTGGTCAAGCTCGAACGCGACTACCGCTCGACCCCCCAGGTGGTCGGGCTGGCCAACCGGCTCATCGGCCAGGCGCCGCTGCGCAAGGGGCTGCCCGGCCTGCGGCTGCTGGGTCAGCGTCCCGACGCCGCCGAGCCGACCTTCGTCGAGCACCCCGACGAGCCCGCCGAGGCGGCCGCGGTCGCGGCGAAGTGCAAGGCGCTCATCGACTCCGGGATGCCGGCGGCCGAGATCGCCGTGCTCTTCCGGATCAACGCTCAGTCGGAGGTGTACGAGTCCGCGCTGGCCGACGTCGGCGTCCCCTACGTGCTCAAGGGCGGCGAGCGCTTCTTCGAGCGGCCGGAGGTCCGCGAGGCGGTGCTCCTGCTCCGCGGCGCCGCCGCGGGTGGCAGCGAGCCCGGCGCCCTCGTTCCCACGGTTCGCGACGTCCTGGCGTCCATGGGGTGGGCCGAGCACCGGCCGCCGGCCGGCGGTGCGGCCCGCGACCGCTGGCAGTCCCTCGCCGCGCTGGTCGATCTCGCCGTCGACCTGGTGGCGGAGACCCCGACCCTCGACCTGCCCGGCTTCGTCGGGCACCTGGCCGAGCGGGCGAACGCGCAGCACGCCCCGACGGTGCAGGGCGTGACCCTGGCGTCGATGCACGCGGCCAAGGGCCTGGAGTGGGACGTCGTCTTCGTCGTCGGCCTGGTGGACGGCATGGTCCCGATCGCGCAGTCGCTCAGCCGGCCGGACGCGGTGGAGGAGGAGCGCCGGCTGCTGTACGTCGCGGTGACCCGTGCCCGCGAGCAGCTGTCGCTCTCCTGGTCGCTGGGCCGCAACCCCGGCGCCAAGCGCGCCCGCCCGCGCAGTCGCTTCCTCGACGGGCTGGCGCCCGGGTCCGGCCCCACCGCACCGGTGGCGCGCCGCCCGGCCAAGCGGCCCAAGGTGGTGCTCGAGGGCGAGGCGGGCGAGCTGTTCGAGCGGCTGCGCGCCTGGCGCAGCCAGGCCGCCCAGTCCGCCTCCGTGCCCGCCTACGTGGTCTTCACGGACGCGACCCTCCAGGCCATCGCCGAGACGCGGCCGGCCACGCTGCGCGAGCTGTCCGGGTTGCCGGGGATCGGTGCCCGCAAGCTCGAGCTCTACGGCGAGGACGTCCTGGCCGCCGTCAGCGGCTGAAGCGACGCCCGGGCCGGGTCGGTACCGAGGGCGACGGCAGGCGGGGTCGGATGGCCGGCACGACACGTCCGGAGGAACTCGTCGTTAATTCGATTGACCCGGTTTCCACCCGCGCCATAGTGTCTCCGCACACACGAGCTGCACCCCCGTGCTGCTGGCCGTCCGGCCAGAGCCGACACCGAGGAAGGAGGGGGGCACTGATGATCAGCATGACAGCGACCTTGGCCCCCGCCGTTCTCCTCGGCCTGGGCGGCTCCGACCTGCGCCCGGCCTTCGGCCCGGGCCTGTGCAGTGGCTCCGCCGAGCTCGTCGCGGTGCACATCGCTGCGCCCACCGCTCCGGTCCAGGGGACCGGTCTGCCCGCCGGCAGCACCGCTGTCCGCCTCCGCCCCGTCACCGCCCCGGCCATCGGCCACGACGTCGTGACCGGCGACAGCTCCGACAACGACAAGACCTTCGAGAACAACGGCACCACCCTCGGGATCCACTCCTCGAGGAGACCGCAGAGCTAAGCGCTCGACCGGTCCTCCACGAGGCCGCGGAACCCGAACCCCGGGATCCGCGGCCTTTCTCTTTGCCCGCGGCCCCGACACCGACCAACGGTCGGCGGGTCCCGCCGGCCGTCGCAGACGACGAGAACGAGGAGGAGCGGCAGTGCAGCAGACGATCGACCGCCCGACGTCCCACCGCCGACCCGGGCTCCCCTGGACCGGGGGCTTCCCGCCGAGGCGCCCCACGCCTCTGGAGCCCGCTCCGGTGCGGCGCCCGCTGCCGTGCCGGGTCGAGGACCCGGAGCTGTGGTTCGCCGAGAGCCCGGCACAGCTCGAGCAGGCCAAGAGCCTGTGCGGCGACTGCCCCATCCGGAGCGCCTGCCTGGCGGGCGCCCTGGACCGGGGCGAGCCGTGGGGTGTCTGGGGTGGCGAGATCTTCGAACGCGGAGCCGTCATCGCGCGCAAGCGTCCCCGGGGCCGTCCCCGCAAGGTCGTCGCCGCGTGACGACGTCCGGACGCATCCAGCTCGACCGGTCCCTCCTCATGCCAGAGGGATCGACCACTCATCCAGAAGGAATCGCCATGTACATGCTCGAACAGGATCTGGCGCGCAGCCGGATGGGCGAGATGCAGGCGGAGGCCGCCGCGGCCTCCCGTGCTCGTCGCCTCTACCTGGCTCGCCGCGCGGCTCGTCGCGCGGAGCGCGCGGTGCGCCGTGCCGCGCGGGCCAGTGCCGCCGTCTACTGATGGTGTCGCCGTCTCCAGGCGGCGTAGTCCCGGCGGAGCCGGCCGATCAGGCCGGTGACCCGCCAACCCCGAGCCGAGGTCGGGTCCGGACGCTCCCGGTGCGTCCGGATCCGGCCTCGCCCATGTCATCCGTCGTCCTCCGGACGATGACACTGCGGTCCTCCGGACCGCACCGCGGCCAGGTGCCGTCCCCGGCTACTCCACGAAGCCGGGGAGCCATTCCTCCAGGACGCTGCGGAAGTCGCCGGCCGCGTCCAGCTGGCACAGCACGCCGATGGAGCCGATCGTCACCCGGTGGATGAGCAGGTACGCCGGCGGCAGGTTCAGCTGCCGACCCAGCCGGCTGGCGTCGTTGCGGGGGTCGGCGATGCGGGCCGCCTGCTCCTGCATCCAGGCCCGCGTGAAGTGGAAGTGCCGGTCTGCCACGGGGTCGAGCATCGGCCGCAGGAAGTCGTGCACCCCCTGGGCGTCGACCTCGATGTTCGCCCGCACGAAACCCTCCGCGCGCAGGTCGGCGAGCACCTCGTCCGCCTTGCCGGCCAACGCCCAGCGCAGCAGCCGGCCGATCGGCTCCGGATGGCCGTCGGGCAGCCGGGCCGTGGCCCCGAAGTCGATGACGCCGAGCCGCCCGTCGGGCAGCAGCCGGAAGTTCCCGGGGTGCGGGTCGGCGTGCAGCATCCCCGCCCGCTCGGGCCCGGAGAAGTGCAGGACCGCGAGCAGGTAGCCGGCGCGGTCCCGCTGCTCCCGGGTGCCGTCGGCGATGATCTTCGAGAGCGGCGTGCCGTCCAGCCACTCAGACACGATCACCTTCGGCGCGCTCGCCACCACCCGTGGGACGACGATCTGGTCGTCCCCGGCGTAGGCCGACGCGAAGGCCCGCTGCGCGTCGGCCTCGAGCCCGTAGTCCAGCTCCTCCACGACGCGGGCCTTGAGCTCCGCGATCAGCGGCTTGACGTCCATCCCCGGGAAGAGGGCGGCGAACAGCCGCGCGAACCGGGCCAGCTGGTTGAGGTCGGACATCAGCGCGGTCGCCGCACCGGGGTACTGGATCTTGACGGCGACGTCGCGCCCGTCCCGCCAGGTGGCACGGTGGACCTGCCCGATGCTGGCCGCCGCGGCCGGCTGGTCGTCGAACTCCGCGAACCGCGTGCGCCAGGTGCCGCCGAGCTGCTGGGCGAGCACCGCGTGCACGGTGCGCGCCGGCATCGGCGGCGCCTCCTCCTGGAGCTTCACCAGGGCCTCGCGGTAGGGCGCCGCGACCTCCTCGGGGACCGCCGCCTCGAAGACCGAGAGCGTCTGGCCCAGCTTCATCGCCCCGCCCTTGAGCTGGCCGAGGACGGCGAAGAGCTGCTCGGCCGTCCGCTGCTGGAGCTCCGCGGTCACGGCGTCGGCGTCCCGACCGGAGAGCCGCTTGCCCAGCCCGAGGGTGGCCCGTCCGGCCGCCCCCAGGGGGAGCGACGCCAGCCGCGCGGTCCGCGAGACGGAGCCCCGCGGCATCACCGGTCCGTCGTCACTCACGCGTTCCTCCTCGCCGGCGCACGCGCCCCGTACGGCGCCGCCGTGTCGTCTCGGTGAGCCCGCGAGCTCGGTCAGCCGCCCATTGTTCCCTGCCGGTGGCCTTCCGCGCCCACGGGAGCCGTAGCGGGGTCGCCCGCGAGCGTAGGCCGCGCAGCGGCTCCGCAGGCGCACGCGGGGTGAGCCGGCCAGCGACGCACCCGGGGAGTCAGCAGCGGAGGTCGCAGCTCCACGGTGGCCTCGAGCACGCCCGGTGCGGCCGAACCGTCGATGTACGCCAGTGCCTGCAGCGCCGCCGTCGCGGCGGTCAGCAGGCAGGTGATCGTCGTGCCGCTCGGCGGGGGCTCGCCGGCGGTCAGCTGGGCGGCGAGCCGGGGCCAGCGTGGGTCGGCGTCGCGGCGGTGCAGGTCGGCGCAGTGCAGGCAGCTGGTGACGCCGGGGACGACGAGCGGTCCGACGACGCCGGTCTCCCCGCGGACCGTCGCCACCAGGTGGGGCACCCCCGACCGGTGGATCCCGGCCGCCAGGGGGTCGGACGCCGCCCACGGCCGGGCCAGCACGACCAGGTCGGCTCCGGCGTCGGTCGCCAGCGGCCGCAGGTCGGTGAGCGGGCTCGCCCGTCGCACTGCGTCCGCGGCGGCCAGGGCCCGCGGCCGGCCCTCGTCGGCGGCGCTCAGCCCGCCGACGACGGCGTCCCCGGCGACCGTGAGCCCCTTGTCCCGGACCGTCACCCGGCCGATGCCGCTCGCCGCCAGCATCGCCGCCAGGGGTGTGCCGACCCGGGTGGCGCCCTCGACCACCACGACCGCCTGCCGTCGCGCGCGCCACCCTCCGGGCCGGGCCAGGGCCGCGGGCAGCTCGGGGGCGGTGCGCGCCGCGGCCGCCGGCCCGGCGTCCGAGGACAGCAGGTCGCCGGCGTCGAGGTCCACGAGCAGCCCGGTCGCGCGCAGCCCCTCGAGCACCCGCGCGGCGACGTCGGCATCGATGCCGGCGCGGGCGGCGTCGGTGAGCACCGCCTTCTGCGCGCGGCGCCCGTCGAGCCCCCGGAGCAGCGTCATCACCGCGGCCGCGTCGGGGCCGAGCGCGAGTCCGTCGGTGCCCTCGACGCCGCCCACCCGCACCGTGCCGTCGCCGTCGCGCAGCAGCGGGGTGGCGGCGGGGAGCAGGGGATGGGCGGTGTCGCTCACCGGAGGAGCGTGCCAGCGCGGCGGTACGCGGCGGGGGCTCCGTCCACAGGCCCCGGACGCGACGGACGGCGGTGCCCGCCGCGCGGGCACCGCCGTCCGTGGTGACGTGCCGGAACGGCCCCCTGCCGGGTCCCGCCGCGAGCCTGCGAGGGCAGGGAGTCCTCT
>DASQTE010000258.1:0-3554 GCA_035642035.1 Blastococcus sp. | reverse complement strand
GGCCGCGACTGCGTGCTGAGCTGCTGGCCGCTGATGACGCTGATGGCGGTCGCGGGGCACCATCCTGTCGTCGTCGCGGCCTGCGCCGGGGTGGCGTGGTACGAGCGGCGCCGCCCGCACCACGACCCGGCCACGCGCGGGACCTCCTTCGCCGTCGCCGCGGTCGGCGCGGGCGTCCTCGCGTCGGTTAGCTAGGGCGCCACCGGGCCGGCGGAGAACGCGAACGGGTCGCGCCCCCGGGTCGGCGCCTCGAGGTCGAACCACCACACGCGGTCCGGCAGCTGGTCCGTACGGTGCACCGGTCCGAGCGCGGCCAGGTCGCGAAGGAGCCCGTCGTCCGGCACGGCCCGGACGACCTTCGGCTCGGTGAGGAGGACCGACACGAGCGGGTGCATCGAGCCGGCCCGGTGCCGCCACAGGTCGAGCAGCCGCCGGGACGTGCCCGCGCGGTCGCCGTGCCGGCTCACCTTGTAGACGTCGACGTCGGCCAGCCGCCGGCCGGGGCCGGCGGCCCGCGCGTCGCCGGGCAGCAGCAGGGTCCGGGTGCCGACGGTGACCAGCAGGGCGACGCTCGTGTCGTAGACGAGGTCGCCCAACGCCTCGACGACCTCGAGCCCCTGGGTCACGCGCCGGGTCCGCAGGGTCCGCAGCAGCCACTCCGCCGCGCCGACGCCCCCCGGGTCGGCAACCAGGCGCGCGGCCTCCGCCCAGCCGGCCGGTGGCGGTTGCCCGAGCAGCGCCGGAAGCTCGTCACTGGCTGCGAGCCTGAGCCAGGGCTCCACCGGACCCCGGGCGGCGCCGAGGAGCGCCGACATCTCCTCGCCGCCGGGCGGGCCCAGCACCTGCACCTTGACCCCGGGTAGCTCCTCGCCGAGGTCGATCGTGCCGCCGGCGGCGACGTACTCCGTGCGCCCGGCCCGCCCCCACTCGTCGAGCAACGGCGCGGCCTCGGGCTCCGCCCGCACGAGCGTCGCCAGCCTCTCCACCTGCCGGGCCTGCTGGTCACTGTCGAACGCCGGCCGGGGCAGCGCCCCGGCCACCCCGTGGGCGGCGTCCAGCAGCGCCGCGACGTCCCGGGAGCGAGCGTCCAGGCCGTCCTGACGGGCCGTGTCGGTCCATGGCCGGACGACGACGCGGGGCGCCAGCGGGGCGAGCACAGCACGGGCCTCCGGGTCGCCGAAGCCGCCGACGTGATCGCGGTGCCGGTGGGTGGCGACGACGACGTCGAGCCGCCCCTCGCAGTGCTCGGCGACCTTCGCGGCGATCTGCCCGAGCGACGGGCCGCCGGCGGCGGTCTCGGCGGTGCCGCAGTCGACCAGCAAGTGGCGGGCGCGCCGGCCGTCGGGCAGCGCCGAACCGTACGTGACCGTCACCAGTAGACAGTCGCCGAACCCCACCCGGTACGCCCGGAGCCGGACGGCCCTGGGCCGGGCGGTCACCGCTCGTCCTCCGGTCCTTGGTGCAGCAGCGCGAACCGCCGCTTCTCGCCCACGCCGTCGGACGCACCCAAGGAGCCGTCCCGGCCGCGGATCTCGTGGTCGAACAGGTACTGCAGCCGGCGGGTCTGCCGGTCGACGTCGAGGATCGGCTGGCGCTGGTGGAGGCGGAACCGGCCGAACTGGTCGAAGACGAGCACCCCGCCACCCCACAGCTCGACCACCTCGTCCGGGCGCATCCCGGCGGGCGCGGCGACACCGGGCGGCAGCGCGCCGGCCGTGGTCCGCAGCGTCTGGGTGTAGTCGGCGAGGATCTCGGTCACGACGAGCCCGTCGGGCCCGACTCGGGTGCTGCTCAGGACCCGTTCCACCTGGGTGGCCAGCCGGACGTCGATCTCCAGGGCGGCGGCGTTGTTCCAGACGAACTGGTAGACCTCCTCCGGCGAGGTGCGCAGGGCCAGCAGGTTCAGGTGCTCGTACCGCAGGCCCAGGCCGGTGACCGCGTCCGCGTCGGGTGGGTACGCGGCGAGCGCGGTCCCCTCGGTCGGAGCTTCCGCGCTCGGCGCGGCGACGCCGTCCTCGTCGAGAATCCCGTGCGGTGGCGGCGTGATGCCGAACCGGGCGAACGACTGCTCCAGCGCCGTGCGGTAGCCGTGGTCGTCGTCCGGCGCGAGCCGGCGATCGGCCGTGAGCACCGCGTCGATGACGTCGGGGAACTCGAGGTCGACGGGGGGCAGGTAGTCCAGGGCGCGCAGCAGCATGGCCAGCAGGTGTCGGGCGGACTTCACGCCCTCCTCCGCGACCCGGCCCGCGTCGAGGCCGCCGCGGTCGATGCGCAGCTCCCCGAGCCGGCCGGCCCACATCGTGACCAGGGTCTGCATGACGGCCGCGACCAGCACCTCGGCGCGGCGGTGGGGTTCGGCGAACTCCGGGTCGGACTTCCACTCGTCGTTCGCGGGCAGCTCGACAGACCGGCGGAGCGCCGGGTAGCCGACCGCCTCGCCGCTCGACGACCGCGGCCGGCGGCTGCCCAGCTGCTCGGCCAGGCGGGCGAGCGGCGACTCCTTCAGCTCCTTCGCGCGGCCGGCCAGCAGCGCGGCGCTCTGCCGCTCGTCGTCGGTGATCGCCCGGGCGGCCGCGTCGGAGGCGAAGGACACGCGGCCGTCGTCGTCCGGGTCGAGCAGGTCCTCGACGACGCCCGCCAAGGCGAACACCGAGAGCAGGGCCACCAGGTCGGCCAGCGCCTCGTGGAACGCCAGCTGGTCGGGCAGGGACGGCTCGGTGAACCGAGGTCGCAGCCCGTCGAGGATGGCGTGGCTGACCTCGTGGACGATGACGTCGTAGGACAAGGCGGTGTACAGCGCGGGCTTGTCCCCGACCGCGGGCAGCCAGCCGAAGAGGACGGCGTTGTGTTCCCGGGAGTAGAAGGCATTGGGCTCCACCCGGGCCTGGGGGATCAGGTACAGCTGCGGGAACCGCGAGTGCCACGGGATCGGCCGGCCGAGCTGCCGCTCGAACAACGCCAGCGTGTGGGCCGCGACGGCGTAGACGTTCTGGGCCCGGAAGTCGCGGTCCCCGGCGAGCCTCGCCGGGTCCGGCTCCCGGTCCTCCGACCACCGGTCCTCGTAGACCCACGGGTCGTCGGCGTGCAGGACGACAGGAGGCGACGCCGCACCGGTACCCGCGTTGACGTCGACGACGTGGAAGCGGTGACCCCGGGGTCCCCGCTGCAGGCGCTCGGCCGGGACGGCTATCTCGGCGCGGACCGGGCCGGCGCGCTCGAGGACGGACGGATCCTGGGCGAGCACCGTCATGAGGACCGTCTCCTGGGTGAGGAGGTTCCGCGGTCGCTTCCCGCCCTGCCGAGCCTCCGTCCCGTCGACGTCGAAGACTTCGACCATCCGTGGACTCATGCGGCACTCCCCCGGCCCGTGCGCAGCGCGTGAATGCTACTCCGGCTACCACCTATTGCCCTTCCGCTTGCCCTTCCGCCGCAGCGCCGCTGCCCGTTCGACTCTTGTCCGACGGTCGGCCGGCGGAGGAGCCTGATCTGACCGAGGAAGGGGGACCTCATGACGGCCACCGACTATGAGCAGTACGGAATCCCCGCTGACCTTC
>DASQTE010000257.1:0-12661 GCA_035642035.1 Blastococcus sp. | reverse complement strand
CGAGCTCCGTCGACCCCCACGCCCGCAGCCCCCGGACTTCGCCGCCCAGGCGCCGGGCACCCGCCGTGGTGGTCACGACCACGCCGGCGGAGGGCAGCAGCGCCCGGCCGGCGTCGTCGAGGTTGTCGGCGTGGTGGTCGTGGCTGAGCAGCACCACGTCGACGGGCAGCACGTCGGCCGCCGCGACCGCCGGGGCCGCCACCTTGCGGGACGACGTCCCCCAGCCGAAGGCGTACCTCCGGCCGGGGGGATCGAAGGTGGGGTCGACCAGGAGGCGCCAGCCCCCCACCTCGACGAGCACGGTCGGCCCGCCGACGTGGGTGAGCCGGACGCCCCTCACTGCTGGCCGGCCGCCTGCCGCGTCGTGTCGGCGTGGCTGACCGCCCAGTCCAGCGCGGTGTCGGCGATCTCCTCCCAGCCCTCCTGCGCGGGCAGCAGGTGCGCGTACCCGGGGTACTCGCGGTGCTCGACGACGCCCGACCGGTAGTGCTTGACGTTGGACCGCTGGATGCTCGGGGGCTGGATGTGGTCCTCGCCGCCGGAGACGAACAGCAGCGGGACCCGGTCGGGCTTGGCGTAGTCGACGGCGGCGTCCTGCGGGCCGGGCATGAAGTCCGCCAGCACCGAGTCCCAGAGGATCCGGCCCGACGCCGGCACGTGGTAGCGCTCGTAGAGGCGGTGGGACTCCTCCTCGGGAAACGTGTTGGTGAAGGCGTAGTGCCACTGCTCGTAGGTCAGCGGCACGGCGCGGTGGCGGTTCGCCGGGTTCTTGAACGCCGTGAACGTCGACTTCAGCTGCGACAGCGGGTGCAGCCGCACGCCCTCCGTGGGCGCCGAGTTGAGGACGACCCCGACGGCGCCGTGGCCGCGGTCCAGCAGCAGCTGCACGAGCGCCCCACCGGCGGAATGACCGATGAGGATCGGCGGCTTCTCCAGCGCGCCGACGACGGACTCGAGATGAGCGGTGATCGTCTCGAGCGTGAGGTCCGCGATGACGCTGGGGTCCGCGTTGAGCGCCTCCACCTCGACCTCGAAGCCGGGGTAGGCCGGCGTCAGGACGCGGTAGCCCTTGGCCTCGTAGTGCGCCTTCCAGTTCTCCCAGCTGCGCGGGGTCACCCAGAAGCCGTGCACGAGCACGATGGTGTCCGGTCCGCCGGGGGCGGGGCCGGCCGGACGCGGGGTGGGGATGTCCGTCATGGAGGGTCCTCTCAGGCCCGCGCGAAGGCGAGCAGGTCGGCGTTGAACTCCTGTTCGTGGGCCCCGGTCAGGCCGTGCGGCGAGCCGGGGTAGACCTTGAGTTCCGCGTTCTTGAGCAGCTCCGCGGTCTTGGGTGCCGAGTCGGCGAACGGCACGATCTGGTCGTCGTCGCCGTGGGCGACGAGCACCGGGACCTCGATCTGGTGCAGGTCCTGGGTGAAGTCGGTGGCGCTGAACTGCTCGATGCAGTCGTAGGCGCCCTTGAACCCGGCGGTCATGCTCATCCGCCAGAAGTCGTCCTTCTGCCCCTGCGACACCTCGCTGCCGGGCCGGTTGGCGCCGTAGAAGGGCTCGGCCAGCTGCCGGTAGAACTCCGACCGGCCACCGGCCACGCCGGCGCGGATCCCGTCGAAGACCTCGATGGGCAGGCCGTCGGGGTTGGCGTCGGTCCTCAGCATCAACGGCGGGATGGCGCCGAGGAGCACCGCCTTGGCGACCCGGCCGGTGCCGTGCCGGCC
This sequence comes from Blastococcus sp., assembly GCA_035642035.1. Taxonomy (GTDB): domain Bacteria; phylum Actinomycetota; class Actinomycetes; order Mycobacteriales; family Geodermatophilaceae; genus Blastococcus_B. The sequence continues at coordinate 10,946 of DASQTE010000257.1, read as the reverse complement.
CATGTAGCGGGTCACCTCTCCCCCGCCCGTGGAGTGCCCGACGAGGATCACGTCGTGCAGGTCGAGGTGCTCGATCAGCTGGGCGAGGTCGTCCGCGTAGGTGTCCATGTCGTTGCCGTCCCACGGCTGGCTCGAGCGGCCGTGCCCGCGCCGGTCGTGGGCGATCGCGCGGAAGCCGTTCGAGGCCATGTGGAACAGCTGGCCGTCCCAGGCGTCGGCGTTCAGCGGCCACCCGTGGCTGAAGACGACCGGCTGTCCCGAGCCCCAGTCCTTGTAGAAGATCTCGGTGCCGTCGGTGGTGGTGATCGTGGCCATGCGCTCCCCCTGGTCTGGATTAGTTGCCGGGCCATCCGATTGGCAGACCCTGGCACCGCACCGCCGCGCCTCGTCGCCTGTGCGCGCACACCTCCGGCCTCTCGGTGCACGACCTGTTCACGAGCCGGACGGTTCCGCGTGCTCCGCCGCTCTGCGAGGCTGGCCGCACGCGAGCCGGGGGGCGCGGCTGTCCCACGTCCCTCCGCCGGGAGATGCCGATGCAACTGCTCGACACCACCACCGTCGCGCCCGAGCACCGCGTGGACGCCTTCCGCGCGGCCTTCGACCAGGCCTCGGTGCCCTGCCGCATCGAGCACCTCGGGCCCGACGCCCGGGTGCACTCGCGCATGCACCTGTGGCACTTCGGCTCCGCGAACCTCTTCACCACCGACGCGTCGGGCTTCCGGCTCGTGCGTACGCCCCGCCACCTGCGCATGGAGAGCCCGCCGGTGGTGGCCCTGGCGGTGCAGACGAGCGGCGTCGGTCGGTTCCGCCAGTTCGACGCCGAGGCCCTCGTGGCGCCGCGGCAGCTGATGCTCAGCGACCTGACCGCGCCGTACGAGTTCTCGTGGATGGACACCGGCGGCTCCCGGGCGTTCCAGGTCCCGTACGACCGCCTGGCGCTGCCCCGGGACGCCGTCCGGAGGGCAGCGCCGCGGCTGCGCGGCAGCCCGCTGCACGACCTCGTCCGCGACCACCTCGTGGGGATGGCCGCCGACGCCGACCGGCTGTCCGCCGACGCCGGGGCCTACGCGCTGGGGACGGCGACCATCGAGCTGGTCCGGGCACTGCTCGTCTCCGCCGCCGACGACGAGCGGCTGGCCCGGGAGGTGCGGGAGGAGACGCTCGTGAGCCGCGTGCTCGCCTGGAGCCGGGCGCACCTCACCGACACCGACCTCGTCCCCGAGCGGATCGCCGCCGTCCACAACGTCTCCGTGCGGCAGCTGTACAAGGCCTGCGCCGAGGCCGGCGTGCGCCTCGAGCAGTGGCTGATCGCCGAGCGGCTGGAACTCGCCCGCGCGCAGCTCGCCACGCCCCTGGGTCGGCGCCGGCCGATCGCCGCGACGGCGCACGCCTGCGGCTTCCAGGACCCGAGCCACTTCGCGCGGCGGTTCCGCGCCGCCTACGGCCTCTCACCCCGCGAGTGGCGGCAGCACTCGCTCTGACGGCGGGCACCTCGCGGACGGACGAGCCGGGAGCGACCGTGGCCGCTACCGTCCGTCCGTGACCGAGTCGGGAGCAGCAGACGGGACAGCGACGGACGCGGCCGCACGCATCGCGGCGGGCTACGCCGTCGAGGGCCCCGCCCTCGAGCTCGGCGCCGTGGTGCACGGCGGCACGGCCCATTCCTCCGCGCAGGTACAGGTGCCGCTGGCCATGCTCAACCGCCACGGGCTGGTCGCCGGGGCGACCGGCACGGGCAAGACGAAGACGCTGCAGGTCATGGCCGAGCAGCTCTCCGACGCCGGCGTCCCCGTCGTGCTGGCCGACATCAAGGGCGACCTGAGCGGCCTGGCCCAGCCCGGTGCGACGGGCGACCGGATCACCACCCGGGCGCAGCAGACCGGCGACCCCTGGACGCCGACGGCGCACCCGGTGGAGTTCCTCGCGCTGGGCGGGATCGGGCCCGGCGTGCCGGTGCGGGCCACCATGACCGACTTCGGGCCGGTGCTGCTGTCGAAGGTCCTCGACCTCAACCCGACGCAGGAGAGCTCGCTCGGCCTGGTCTTCCACTACGCCGACGATGCCGGGCTGCCGCTGCTGGACCTCAAGGACCTGCGGTCGGTCGTCAGCTGGCTGATCAGCGACGAGGGCAAGCCGGAGCTGAAGAACCTCGGCGGGCTCTCGCCGGCCACCGCGGGCGTCATCCTGCGGAACCTCATCGGCCTGGAGGAGGCGGGCGGCGACGTCTTCTTCGGGGAGCCCGAGTGGGAGCCCGCCGACATCCTGCGGACGACGGCGGACGGCCGCGGCGTCATCACCGCCGTCGAGCTCGCCGCCGTCCAGGACCGCCCGGCGCTGTTCTCGACGTTCCTGATGTGGCTGCTCGCCGAGCTGTTCGAGGAGCTGCCCGAGGTCGGCGACCTGGACAAGCCGAAGCTCGTCTTCTTCTTCGACGAGGCGCACCTGCTGTTCAGCGGGGCGAGCAAGGCGTTCCTCGAGTCGGTGACCCAGACGGTGCGGCTGATCCGCTCGAAGGGCGTCGGCATCTTCTTCGTGACCCAGAACCCGACCGACGTGCCGAGCGCAGTCCTCGGTCAGCTCGGCAACCGGGTGCAGCACGCGCTGCGCACGTTCACCCCCGAGGACGCGAAGGCCCTCCGCAAGACCGTGTCCACGTTCCCCGAGAGCGAGGACTACGACCTGGAGGAGCTGCTGACGTCGCTCGGCACCGGTGAGGCGGCGGTGACGGTGCTGTCCGAGCGCGGCTCCCCCACCCCGGTGGCCTGGACGATGCTGCGCGCCCCGCGCTCGCTGATGGCCCCGGTCGATCCCGCCACCATGACGGCGGCCGTCGCCGCCTCCCCGCTGTGGGCGAAGTACGGCGCGCCGGTGGACCGCGAGTCGGCCTACGAGCGGCTGGCCGCGCGGCTCGCGCCTCCCCCGCCCGCCGCCGTCCCCGCGGACGAGCCCGAGCTGCCGAACCCGTGGCCGGAGATCCCCGAGCCGGCGCCGGAGCCGCGGCGCCGCGGCCGGACGCGCGAGCCGGCGGAGGAGGACGTGGTCAGCAAGGTGCTGGGCTCGTCGGCGTTCAGGTCCTTCGCCCGCTCGGCCGCCTCGGCGCTGGGCCGCGAGATCACCCGCGGCATCTTCGGGACGCGACGCCGCCGCTGACCGTCCCCGTCACCGGTCGTGCGGGACGTGGTCCGGCCGGACCTGCTCACCGAGCGCGTGGACGCGCCAGCCGCCGAGCCGGGGGCGGCGGACCAGCGTCGCCATGACGTCGTCGCCGGTCCCGGACCGGAAGGTCAGGTAGACGACGTCGGGGTCGTCGGCCGCGGGCACCGCCTCGGCGGCCATGCCGCAGCCCGGTAGCAAGGCGGCCGCGCGGCCGAAGTCGCCCCACCACCGCCAGCTCTCCGGCGTGACGACGAGCCCGAGGATCTCCAGGTCCGGCCCGTCCGGCTCGGTGACGGCCGTCCAGAAGACGGCCGCGACGGTGACCGGGTTGTGCGGGCCGGGCTCGCCCGCCGCCACCAGGGCGGTGACGTCGGCGTCCGGCGGGCCGGTCATCATCGGAGTGTCAGCCGCCGGGCTGGCTGATGTTGACCATCCAGTTGATGCCGAACCGATCGGTGCACATGCCGAACTCGTCGCCCCACATCTGCTTCTCGAGCGCGACCGTCACGGTGCCGCCCTCGGAGAGCTTCGCGAAGTAGCGGCGCAGGTCGTCGGCGTCGTCCCCGCTGAGGCTCACCTGGATGTCGCTGCCGCCGCTGGTCTCCATCCCGGGAGGCGCGTCGGAGACCATGAGCGTGTAGCCCGCAGGCGTCTCGAGCTGCCCGTGCATGATCTTGTCCGCGTAGGCAGGGTCGTCCATGCCGCTCTCCCCGTAGGTGTTCAGCGTCAGGTCGCCGCCGAACACGTCGCGGTAGAACTCCCCCGCCTGACGCGCCGTGCCGTCGAAGCCGAGGTAGGGGTTGAGTCGAGAAGACATGGGATTCCCTTCGTAAGGCTGCGGACCTGGCGACGTCGGGGTCGCTCGATCACCAGACGTCGCGCGGCACCGGAACTCATCGCACTCACTCGAAGTAGCGCCGGGGGGCCTCGACCAGCATCTGCCGGATCTGCTCCTCGGTGACGCCGCGCTCCCGCAGCATGGGCAGCACGTCCTTGCTGATGTGGGTGTAGTTCCAGTTGGGCGCGATCTGCTCCTTGGCGGCCTGCATCTCGACACCCGGGAAGTAGTCGATGTAGCAGCTCGCGTCGTGCGCCAGCACCATCCGGTCGGCATGGCCCCGCTCGGCGAGCGAGACGATCGTCTCCACCCGTGCCGACGTCGGGTTGTAGATGTCCAGCCCGAAGCGGTCCATGCCGAGCAGGCAGCCGGCCTCGGCCAGTTCGATCAGGTAGTCGACGTCGTTGCTGTCGCCGGCGTGGCCGATGACCACCTTCGTGAGGTCCACGCCCTCGTCGCGGAACACCTGCAGGGCCAGCCGCCCCGCCTGGTTGCGGACGGACGTGTGCACGGTGATCGGCGCGCCGGTCTCGCGGTGGGTGGCGGCACAGGCGCGCAGGTTCCGCTCCACCCCCGGGGTCAGCCCCTTGACCTCCACCACGCACTTGAGGAACGCCGCCTTCACCCCGGTGCCGGCGATGCCGTCGCGGATGTCGCGGGTGAAGTCGTCGACCATCGGGTCGCGCGGCAGGTCGACGAGCAGCCCCGGGCCCCGGTGCTCGTACTGGTGCGGGATCTCGTCGTAGGTGTAGAGGCCGGTCGCCACGATGATGTTGATGTCGGTCTGCTCGGCCACGCGCTGGACCCGCGGGATGTAGCGCCCGAGGCCCCACACGGTGGGGTCGACGATCGTGTCGATGCCGAGCGCCTTGAGCCCGTTGAGCTGCGCGACGGCGTCGGCGACCCGCTCGTCCTCGTCCCACCAGTCGCCGTCGCCGTAGTTCTGCACGTGCTCGGTGGACAGCACGAACACGTGCTCGTGCATGAGCGTGGGACCCAGGTCCGCGGTGTCGATCGGGCCTCGGACGGTCTCGACGGTGGGCATGTGTTCCTCTCGGGATGGGCTCGGGCGCTCAGCGCGCCGTCTGCCAGTCGGTCTGCTCGCGCAGGGAGGGCTTGAGCACCTTGCCGCCGGGGTTGCGGGGCAGCGGCTCGGAACGGATGACGACGTACTGCGGCACCTTGAAGTCGGCCAGGTGCTCAGCCGCGAACGAGGTCAGCTCCGCCACCTCCGGCGTGCGGCCGGGCCGGGGCACCACCACCGCGCCGACCTTCTCGCCCATCATCGAGTCGGGCACGCCGATGACGGCGACCTCGCCCACGTCCGGGTGCGCGGCCAGCGCGTTCTCCACCTCGACGCAGTACACGTTCTCGCCGCCGCGGTTGATCATGTCCTTCTTGCGGTCGACGATCGACACCCGGCCGTCGTCGTCGATGCGCGCCAAGTCGCCGCTGTGCAGCCAGCCGTCGACGAACGTCTCCGCGGTCTGCTCGGGCTTGCGCCAGTAGCCGGCGACGACGTGCGGGCCGCGGATCAGCAGCTCCCCCACCCCGCTGACCGGGTCCGGGGCGTCGAGCTCGACATCGACCACCGGGGCGGGGTAGCCGACGGTGTCGGCGTGCTCGGCGGCGTCCTCGTGCGGCAGGTAGGTCGACACCGACGAGGTCTCGGTCAGCCCGAACCCGTTACCGACGCGGGCGGTCGGGAACGCCTGCTGGATGCGGTGCACCAGGTCCGGGGCGATCGGCGCGCCGCCGTAGCTGAGCGACCGCACGGAGGAGGTGTCGATCTCCTCGAATTCCGGCTGCTGCAGCGCCAGCCAGTAGATCGCCGGCACCGTGGTGAGCACCGAGATGCGCTCGTCCTGGATGGCACGGAGGAAGGCCTGCACCTCGAACGCCGGCATGATCACCGACGTCCCGGCCAGGGCGGTCACCACGAGGAGCTGGGAGTTGCAGCCGGTGACGTGGAACAGCGGCACGGATATGAGGGTGGACGCCGGCTCCGCGCGGTCGACGGCGAGGCAGCGCAGGCAGGTCTCCACGTTGGACAGGAAGTTCTCGTGGGAGGTCATCGCCCCCTTGGGGAAGCCGGTCGTGCCGCTGGTGTAGAAGATCGCGGCCAGGTCGGTGTGCCCCTGGTCGGTGACCTCGAGCGGGTCGCCGTCGGGCAGCGGCAGACCGGCCTCGACGACGAAGGCGGCGCCCGAGTCGTCGACGACGTAGCGGACCTCGGGCTCGGCGAAGCGGGTGTTCACCGGGACGACGACGGCGCCGGCGAGCAGCGTGCCCCAGAACGCGTACACCCAGTCGTTGCCGTTCGGCAGCCGGTTGGCCACCCGGTCCCCCGGCTGCACACCCGCCGCCCGCAGGCCCCCGGCGACCCGGGAAGCGCGGTCCCACAGCTGCCGGTAGGTCACCCGCTCGCCGCCGAGTTCGACCAGGGCCTCGCCGTCCGGGCGGCGGTCGACGACCGAGCGCAGCATCACCGGGAGGTTCTGCGGCAGGTCCCGGTACCGGCGGATCCCGTCCGGGCCCAAGTCGATGCCGCTGCGGTCGAACGGGTAGGCCATGCCGACCTCCGTGACGTCGTCGTCCGGGACTGGTCAGCGGAGTCTGGCCCGGTCGGCTCCGGGCGTCCAGGGGTCCCCGGCGGCGAGCCACCGGCCACGCCCCTACCTCACGGGGCCGACGTCTGCTCCGCCCTCGGTTCGGCGTCCACGCGGCGCTGGGCCGGCACCGCGTCGGGCCGGCCGGTCTCGGGCACCTGCTCGCCGGCGCGCTGCAGCTCGGCCATCGCCTTGATCATCTCGGCGAACTGCTCGGCGTCCGGCGGCACGAACCGCTCGGCCGTGGGGACCTGCTCCAGCACGCGCAGGAACTCCTCCAGCGACGTCCCGCTGGCGGCGGGCAGGTGCGAGGAGAAGATGTGCCGGGGCTGGATCCGCCGGACGCGGTCGAGCACCTGGCCGAACTCGGCCGGGTCGCTCATGTGCACCCAGGGCGAGTCCGACGTGGCCCAGCCGATCATGCCGCCGGCGAGGGCCTCGGGTGCGACGTCCGCGGCATCCTGCGTGGCCTCCTCGAGGATCGCCCCGAAGGCGTCGACGGTGAACAGCGCGCCGCTGGAGCGGTCGAGCACGCCCATGGACATCGGGTTGTCGAACAGCGGCGGGGAGACCGACGTCAGGGTGCGGTCACCGACGTGGATGTCGTCGCCCGGGCGGATGGCGTGCACCCGCTCCATCGGCACCGGCCACCAGGTCGACATGCGCAGCGCGGCGAAGGCGTGGGTGACCAGCGTCGCGTTCGGCGCCGCCTCCATGATCCGCTGGATGCTGCCGGTGTGGTCGGCGTCGTCGTGGGTCAGCCACACCCACCTGAGCTGCTCCAGGTCGACGATCGAGCTGACCGCGTCCATGAACTCGTCGCCGTCGATCGCCACGCCGCTGTCGATGAGGACCGGCTCCTCGGCCATGACGAGGTAGGCGTTGATCGGCAGGACGCCGACGCCGGGCAGGCCCAGATTCGTGGGCAGGACGTGGACGTCGGCCGATCCCTGGTACGGGCTGTCCATGCGGACCTCCGGGTGGTGGGCCCCCCGATGGCGGCCGAACCTAGGACGGCGGTCCGTCGCCCGCCAGGGCCCTTGTCCCTCAGCAGCCGGGGACGTCGTAGCCCCGCACGGCCGGCCAGGCCGAGGGCGGCGTCGTCGGCCAGTCCCAGATGGAGACCCCGATGACCTGCTGCTCCGTCGCGGCCCGGACCATCGCCGCGTAGTCGTCCGCCGTCTCCTCGGCGTCGTAGCCGCCGACCACCGACACGACCGCGCAGGGGTCCCCGAGATGCCGGCGCACCCGCTCGATGTTCTGGCTGACGTACCAGTGCGGGTCGGTGAACCCCTCCTCCGAGCGGTTCGACCAGTAGGCCATGGGCAGCCAGACGTCGTAGAGATCGCGCAGTTCCTGCCACGGGAAGTCCGGCCAGTAGGCGGTGTTCAGCACGTCGGTGACCACCGGCGGCAGCACGACGGCGCCCAGCTCGACGTCCGGCAGCAGGGCGCGCAGCTGCCGCGAGAGGTCGATCAGCGCCGCGTTCCGGGGCGCGAGCTCGACCGCGTCGGTGAACTCGATGTCGACGGCGATCGCGTCGAACCCGTGCCCGCCGGCGCGGAAGGCCGCGATCTCCTGCAGCCGCCGCAGGTCCCCGGCGATGTCGCCGAAGCGCGGCAGGTACCAGGCGACCACCTGCATCCCGCGCGCGTGGGCGCGGACCAGGAACTCGCCGAGGACGTCGGTGCTGAGCAGCCCCGGGAACCGGGGGTCGTCCGCCGCGGGCTGCAGGTAGATGGTGCGGACCCCCGCGTCGGCCATCGTGTCGACCGCCGCCGGCGTCACCAGCGGTTCCGTGCCGGCGAACTCGCGGGTGAACCGGTACCGCGACAGCCACGTGCCGACGCCCGCGTACGGCGAGCTCTCGACGACCGGCTGCTCCGGAGCGGGAGGCGCCACGGGGTCCGGCGGCGCCGAGGGGTCCGACGGCGCGAGGGTGGCATCGGCCGTCGGCCGCTCCCCTCGCGGTTCCCCGACCGGTTCCGCGCCCACGCAGGCGAGAAGCACGGTGAGGGGCAGGAGGGCGAGCAGCACGACGCCGACGCGGTCGCCCGACCGTCGGCTGTGCGCGCTCCGGCCCACGCCCGCATCATGGCAGGCCCGGTGACCGTCGTCCGGCTCGACGACCGCCGGATCGCTGCGTTGCGGCGTCCTGGCTCGGGCCGGACGTCAGCCGGCGGCGAGCTCCAGGGCGGCCTGCGGCCACCACTGGCCGGCGGGCGGACCCCCGCGGCAGGTGCCGTCGGAGTCGCCCGGCTGCTTGATCCACAGCAGCGCGTCGACGCGCGGGAGGTCGGGGGACGTCGTGGGCGCCTCGCCCAGGCGCACGCCGGGCGGGTTGCACCAGTGGTCCGGGGTCCCGTCCTCCGGTGGCGGGCCGGCGCCGTTGCGGCTGGTGTCGATGACGAAGTGGACGTCGGCCAGGCCGTCCTGCTCCAGCTGCTCGGACAGCGCGAGCCCGAACTCGGCGCTCTCCTCGGTGGCCCGGAAGTTCGCCACGTTCAGGGCGAAGCCGTCCGCCTGCGCCAGACCGCTGCTGCGCAGTGCGTCCGAGAGCGCCGGCAGGTCGGTGATCCAGCTGGAGTTGCCGGCGTCGAGGTAGGTGCGGGTCCCCGGCTGCCGGTCGAGGATCGCCACGGCCTGCGCCAGCCACTCGAAGCGCGTGGCGGGGTCCACGCTCGCGCAGCCGTCCAGTGCCTGCGCGATGGCGTCCGGCTCGAGGACGACGACGGCCGGCCGGTCGCCGAGCGCCGCGGCGAAGCTGCCGACCCAGGACAGGTAGGCATCCACGTCAGGGGCGCCGCCGGACGAGTAGGAGCCGCAGTCCCGGTTCGGCACGTAGTAGGCCACGAGGACCGGGAGCTGCCCTGCCTCGGCCGCGGCGAGGGAGAGCTGCTCCACCGCCACGAAGGGGTCGCCCGGGTTGGTGAACCAGGTGGCGGTCGGTTGCCCGGCCAGCGGGGCCAGGGCCTCGGCCTCGTCGGGCCGGCCCTGCGTCTCCGCCTCGCGGACCGCGACCGGCCCGTGCCCGTCGGGGTTCAGCCACAGCTCGCCGGAGAGCCTGCCCTGCTCCTCGGCGGGAGCGCCGGCGGTCGCCTGGGCGGTGGGTGACGAGGGGCTCGGATCCGCCTGCGGAGCCGGGGAGGAGCCGCAGGCGACCAGCCCGGCGGCGGCCAGGGCGACCGCAGCGGCCCTGGCCCGGGAGGAGCGCCGGGTCACCCGACGTGGACCCAGCGGGCAGGAGACGGAACGCCACGGTCGTCGAGCACGACCAACATGTACCAGCCCGCGGGCGTCAGCCCCTCCTCGGCGGGGACGGTCAGCTCGAAAGTGTCGCGGGGGCCGGCATCGACGTCCAGGGCGATCGAGCGCTGCTCGGTGTCGGTCTGGTGGGTGACGGCGCTCGGCCGCAGCAACCGGGCCTCGGCGACCGCGCCGTCGGCCGAGACCGGGAAGGACCCGCCCCGGACGATCTCCTCAGGCGCCTCGGTCAGCTCGGGCCGGTCGCCGGCGAACAGGTAGGGCGGGGAGTAGATCTCGATGCGGGTCTCGAAGGTGCCGGACTTCGTCCGCTCCGCGTCGGCGAACAGCGGGTCCGAGCCCATCGTCATCACCCGGCCGTCGGGCAGCAGCACCGCCGTCGCGTGGTAGTTGCGGCCCACCTGGTTCGGCGCCGCCTCGTGCAGCGTGTGGCTGTCCGGGTCGTACATCGCCGTCAGGTGCAGGTCGCTCTCGCCGTTCCCGCGGTAGCCGACCGAACCGCCGGTGAGCATGGTGGTGTCGTCGGGGAGCGTGACGGCGTTGATGTACCGCGCCGGGCTCGGGTAGTCCGGTGCCGGCTCGTACCGCGGATCCTCGCTGCTGAGGTCGACCACGTTGAAGCGGGCGGTCGACTCGTCGCTGTCTCCGACCAGCCCGCCGCCGACGATCCCCACGCGCTGGTCCTGGACGGGGGCGAGGAAGAACGACGCGCTGGTCTCGTTGTACTCGGGGTCCTCGAGGCCGGGCACGTCCACCCAGCTGTTGTCCGACAGGTCCCAGATGCCGGGCTGCCGGCCCTGGTCCGCGGGTCCGTAGCCGGTGTTGGAGCCGCTGTAGAAGATCCGCTCGCCGTCGGCCAGCCGGAACAGCGCGGGATAGGTGGGGAAGTACCGGAAGAGCTCGGGCTGGTCGGTCCAGGTGCGCGAGCCGGGGTCGTAGATCTCGTTGTCGCCGGGCAGGACGCGGCCGTACTCGTCGAGACCGGACACCGCGAGGATCCGGCCGTCCTGGAGGTTGATGAGCGTCGGGTACCAGCGCGGCTCGTCGAGCCGGCCGGCGCGCCGGTAGGTCTCCGACTC
>DASQTE010000256.1:0-3839 GCA_035642035.1 Blastococcus sp. | reverse complement strand
CGGGCGTTGTCCGCGTCCACCAGATCGTTCGCCGGCACCGGTGCTGCCGCTGTCTCGGGATCCTCGCCGGCGGGCCCGGTCTTGGCCGTACCCGGCCGCGGTCCGGGTGCGGCAGCGATGACGGCGCAGACGAGGACGACCAGCAGGCCGACGCCCTTGGGGGAGTGCAGGATCGCCGACAGCCGGCCGAGGTTGCCTACGCCGAACCACAGCCGGCCCTGCACCGCAGAGGCGGCCACGGGGTCGACGTCGGCATCTTCGTTGGCGTCGCCCTTCGTCGTGAAGACGGGCGCACCACTGCTGTCATCGACGGCCAGCACCCGGTGCGTGACCAGTTCCGGTGCGTCGGGGGCCCGCTGGAAGGTGATCACGTCCCCCGGCTCGACGGTCGCAGGGTCGACGGGGCGGACGAAGGCGATGGCTCCGACGGGCAGCCCGGGACTCATGCTGCCGCTGAGCACGGTCAGCGCCGAGCCCCCGGTGATCACGGGGAAGAGGGCGATGCCGAGCGCGGTCGCCGTCGAGGCGAGAAGAACCAGCCCCAGGACCCCGGCGACGACGCGGCGAAGCGTGTGGACCAGCACGTCCCGATGCTGCCCGGCCCGCGCGTCCGCGGCATCATCGATATTGACGATGCGCGCGTACCTGTGACGCACGCACGATCCTTCAGTGCACCGGTCCGCTCCCGTCCTCGCCGCCGCCGTGGCGATCGTGAGCGTGCTCGCGTCGGCCGGCCCGGCTGCGGCCGATGATCCGTTCGCGCCCGGTGACACCCGGACGATCCAACTGCCGGTGCCCGACAAGTGGGCTGCCGCACGGCAGGTCGACGTGACGGTCGGGACCTTGACGCAACAGGAGAACGGCTGCCTCGACCCGGAGAGCAAGGCGGGCGACGACTGTCTGCCCGATACGGGGGACCTGGCCGGGCAGTTGACGGGCAGCGTGACGCTGGGCCTCCCTGACGGTGCAGGCTGCAAGCGCGGCCAGAGTGCAGACCTGAGCCTCCTGGGCACGCGGACCGCTCGCCTGACAGCGGCGTCCCCGGGCGTTAAATGCCTCTTCGTCGAGTTGACCTTCCGGGACGACGCGCTGAACAACCAGGCGCAGTCCGACAGCGTCACCTTCGGTCTCGACCTCGTCGCCCGCGAGCTCCCGGCCGCCGAGGACCCGGCCGAGGTTCCCGTCAGCACGGACGGGCAGCTCGACGAGAGAGCAGCCTCGGACATCCCGACTGGCAGCGGTAGTGCCACGGACGGCAGGGACGCCGCAACCACCTCTCGCGTGGTCACTGATCGAGCCGCCGACGCCGGCTCCGGTGACCTCGCGGCGGCGCCCGTCGGCCCGGTCGGGACCGTGGTCGACCAGACCCCGGAAGGACCGGTGCTGGACCGGCTCGAGGCCCAGGTCTCTGTAGGCGGGGACGGTGTCGCGGTGCAGACCGAGGCCGCGACGAGTTCATTGCAGGGCCAGGTGCTGGCCTGGGGCAGCCTGCTGCTCGGCGCGATAGCGCTCGGCTGGTGGGCGTTCGTCGTCGTGTTGCGTCGTCGCCGGGAGAAGGTGGCGGCGTGAGGCGCACGACCGCGTGGGCCCTCGGCGGCATGCTGGCCGGCACGGTGCTCCTCGGCACCGGCGGCACGTTGGCGACCTTCAGCGACACGGAGAGCCTGTCGGCTACGGCCGGTGCCGGACGGCTGGCTCTCGTCGACCCCTCGCCGTCGGAACGACGGGGACCGCAGCAGCTCGCCATCGGGCCTCGCGGCGCTGGTCTGCCGGTGCAGCCGGAGGTCGTGGGGAGCGGGGCCATGCTCCGGCTCTGGGCGGTCGACCCGACCGGCGGTGATCCCTGCGACGTGCCGATCGAACTCACCATCGCCCTGCCGTCTCCAAACGAGCCGGTCACCGCAGATCTCTGCACGCTCGCCGGGAAGGGTGTCGACCTGCTCTTGGTCGACTCCACCACCCCGGGCCTGAACCTGCCGGTCACCGCGTCCGTCGTGGGCGACGTCGGCCCGGCTGCTCAGCAGTGGTGGGGTGACCTCCGGCTCACGCTGGGACAGGAAACAGAGGGCGGCTTCGGTGACGAGCAGCTCGTGCACGTGCACGTCGTCGCGCCGAACCCGCAGGGGAAGGGCCGCTCCGAGTAGCGGGGACCAACCTCAGTTCGGAGTGGTCGAACGCTCCAACCAGCCGGCCCGGCGGGCGAGGGCGACTGCCTGCAGTTGCGACGTGACCCCGAGCTTGGTGAGGACGGCGCGGATCTGCGTGCGCACCGTCGCCTCGCTCACGTAGGCGGCTGCCGCGATTGCGGCGGCGGGCATCCCGGCTGCGATCGAGCACAGCACTTCGTCCTCCCGCGGGCTCAGCGACCGGAACGGGGCCAGGCGGACCTCCGCGTCGGCACGCATCCGACGGGCCGCGGCGAGCAGGTCCTGCCGTCGTCCCTCGTCGAGCACGGGCCGACCCTCACGGACGGCGGTGAGTACCTGGACCAGGGTCTCGAGCTCGGTGTCCTTCGGCAGCACGGTGAGCGCACCCCGCTCTACGGCGGTGCCCCAGGTGTCGTCCCCGGATTCGCCGGTCACCACGACGACGCGGCAGCCGGTGGTGGTGATCGGCCCCACCAGGTCCAACCCCTCGATCGGCACACCGTCGGCCTCCGTGCCGAGCCGGAGGTCGAGCAGCACCGTGGCCGGCGCCGCGGCGGAGCACGCCGCGGTGATCTCCGCGGACGATCGTGGCTCGACGCGCCGGGCCGGGATGCCGGCCGCGCGCAGACCGATCTCCACGGCCTGCGCGAACAGCGAGTGGTCGTCGACCAGCAGCACCGGCGTGCCCGTCATCGGACTGCCCCGAGGATGACCTCGGTGGCGGCGCGAGGCCTGGGTACGGCGTTCGGTCGCGGCGCCTGCTGGACCGGCAGCGTCAGCACGAAGCAGGTGCCCACGACGCTGTCGACGGCGGCCAGCTCCCCGCCGTGCCGGCGGGCGAGGTCGCGGGAGATGGCCAGTCCCAGGCCCTCGCCGGGACTCCCGGAGCGACGGGCGCCGGCCTCGAAGGCAGCGGCGCGGCCCGCCGGCGACAGGCCGGGCCCGTCGTCAGCGACCGTCACGGTGAGCCGGTCGGTGATCGTCACGTCCACCCGGCACAGCGCGCGGGGCGCGTGGGTGAGGGCATTGGCCAGCAGGTTTCCGAGGATGACCGCGAGCGCGTCTCCGTCAACCGTGACCGGTGGCGTGCCCGTCGGCGCCCAGCTGATCCGCAAGCCGCGTTCGCGGTGGCTCACCACGAGCGCGCGCACCACCTGGTCGACGTCGACGCGGCTCACCGACGGTGTCCGCTCGGGCAGGCGCAGCATGCGCTCCAGCCGGGCCAGCTCCACGGCCACCGACTCGACCAGGTCCGCGTGGGTGGCCGCCTGCTCGGGGTCGTGCGGGTCCAGGTGGCGGACGGCCGACGAGGCGGCGCGCACTCCGGCGACGGTCGCCCGGGCGTCGTGCAGGCAGGCGCGGGCCTCCTGCAGTTGGCGCTCGTGCGCGGTCAGCTGCTCGAGCAAACCGGCGACGTAGCGCTCTTGCCCGGCGAGGGCGGCCGTGAGGCGGCGCAGCGCGGTGACGCAGGCCAGGGCAGCGGCGGCGGCGAGACCGACCCCCACCACGACACGGCTCGCACTGGTGGTCGCCGGCAGCCACACCTCGACGTCCCGGGCAGTGGTCGACAGGCCGACGAGGAGCGCGATGCCGGCCAGCGCCCGGGCAGGAGTCCGCTCGCACGCGGCCAGGGGTTCGCTGCGCCAAGCGGCCACCGCGACTGCGAACCACGCCGCGCCCGCGAGCACCGCG